>JANMYC010000145.1:0-9305 GCA_031381715.1 Saprospiraceae bacterium | reverse complement strand
GCTGGCGCTGTTGACTTCTCTTTTACTTACAATAAGCAGATTAAAATGTCCGGTGGAACTTCTAACCTTATGGTGGGTGCAGTTGTTTCCAACTTTGGTAGCAAAATTTCTTATTTGCGTACCGCTGACTTTTTACCGACTAACTTAGGTGTGGGTGGTGCTTGGGACATTCCTTTCGACCAGTTCAACAGCATCGTAGTGGCTATGGACATCAATAAATTATTGGTACCTACACCTCAACCACAAGATACTTCTGGCGCATGGAGAACAGTGAGCCCAATCTCTGGTATTTTTAAATCATTCAGTGATGCACCGGGTGGCTTTAGCGAAGAATTAAAAGAATTCACATATTCATTAGGTCTTGAATATTGGTACGATAAGCAATTTGCGGTGCGTGCGGGTTACTTTTATGAAAATAGAGCTAAAGGGGGCCGTCAATATTTCACTGTTGGTTTAGGTTTGAAATACAATATATTGGGCATCAATTTGTCATACCTTGTACCTACTTCAAGCCAACGTGGTCCGTTGGATAATACATTGCGCTTTTCACTCTTATTTGATGCTGCATCTTTCAAGGATACAGACGATAATTAATTGTTGAAAACCATAATGAGGTAAATTAAAAAGCCCTACGAATATTTCGTAGGGCTTTTTTAATGAATTATCTATCTATTTCAACTTCTTCAATTCCGCAAACAACTCCGCTTCATCTCCTTGGATATATCGGCGGTGATAATATTTAATTTCGCCTTTTTCATCCAAAACGAAAAGCTGTGGCAAACCATTTAAGCCACCGTTTGGCATCACATCACAGAATTGACGATGCTCATCATAGACGGTTTCAAAAGGCCAATTTTCTTTTTTTACGCGCTCAACATAATTCGGATAACGGTCAGGGAAATCCATTGAAATGGCCAATATTCTGAAATCTACTTCTTTTTGCCAACTTTCAAAGTTCGCTTTCATGGCTTCCAATTCAAGGCGGCAGGGTCCGCAAGTAGTCATCCAAAACATTAAAACGAGGGGTTTACCTTTTGTAGCCAATACATCTTTTGAGCTGAAAAAATTACCCAAGCTGTCTTTTAAAACAATATTGTAAGGAAATTCTTTCTTTAAATTTTGCGGAGTGCGGCGTTCAATATCCGTAATTATGGGGTATTTTACTGTCCGTGGGACTCCTTCGGGGAGTTGGGTCTTTGGTGCAAGAGGTGCTTGACTATGTCCTAAAGTGGTTATTAAAATGAGTGCCGATGCGAGAAGTGACTTAATTTTATTCATAGGAAATTTGTTTTTTAACATTAATTAATAGAACCGTAAAGTTCGACAATTTTTAATGAAGAGTCAATATTTATTGGCTTTTTGTGTTAAAAAGCTGAGATACTGAGGGGACCTAAAATAATTAATTGAAAGGCTTTGAGATAATTTCCCATGTTTACTATCTATATTTGGGGCTTTATATGCCTTGAAATTTTAAATAATACCGAATATTGCCATGTTTAAGCTCATTTTTACTTGTCTACTCTTCATTCCCATTTTAATTAATGCCCAAAAAGATACTTTGGGCGATCAACGCAATAACTCGACGGATTACCAAGTTTCGATAAAAAAAGCCCAGATTCCCATCGTTATCGATGGTGTGTTGGATGAAAAAGATTGGGTGGATGCGGTTCCAGCAAAGGATTTTTGGATGAAATTTCCTGATAATAAAAAACGAGCCGATACCAAAACGGAAGCCCGACTGACGTATGATGCTCATTTTTTATATATCGGCTTCACATGCTATGATTCATCGAGCCGTCATATTATTCCTACTTTGAAAAGGGATGTCAATTATTGGGATGGTGATGGCATTTCAGTGGTTTTAGACCCCATTAATCGGCAGTCAAATGCCTATATGTTTGGGGTGAGTCCGTTGGGTGTTCAGAGCGAAACGACCATTCAGTCCTTTGGCGACCCGAGTTTTTCATGGGATAATAAATGGTTTTCAGAGGTAAAACAGTATGCAGATAAATGGACTGTGGAGATTGCAATTCCTTTCAAATCATTGCGATATGAAGCGGGGAAGACGCAATGGGGTATCAATTTTATTAGAAATGACATAAAACATGGGCAATATCACACTTGGGCGCGTGTGCCTTTGCAATTCGATGGCTTTAGCTTGGGTTTTTATGGATCGCTGATGTGGGACGCGCCGCCACCCTTGGAAAAGAGTAATGTTGCATTGATTCCGTATTTATTGGCGGGCGCATCCAATGACTTTACAACCAAAAGCAAAACCGATAAAATACTGAGGGGGGGACTCGACGCTAAAATTGCCTTGAACTCTCAACTCAACCTTGATGCCACAATTAACCCCGATTTTTCACAGGTTGATGTGGATGAACAAATCACAAATTTGACTCGTTTTAATCAATTTTTCCCTGAAAAAAGGACATTTTTCCTTGAAAATAGTGACGTTTTGTCTGAATTGGGCAGCCCACCGAATCAACGCCCGTTTTTTTCACGGCGCATTGGTTTGGATGCCAACGGGCAGCGGGTACCCATTCATTTCGGTTTGCGTTTGAGTGGGAATTTAAATAAAACCCTTAGAGTCAACGCCTTGGATATGCAAACTGCCGAAACTGACGGAGAACCAGCCTATAATTATGCCGCAGTGGCTTTTCAACAGGCACTCGTAGGGAGGTCATTTGTGAAGGTAAATTTTTTAAATAAGCAGGGTATCAATGATTTTAAATTGTCAAAAACGGATTACACCCGTGATTTGGGCGTGGAGGCTTCTTTTACTTCAAAAAATAACCTTTGGGATGGTTGGATGATAGCGCATCATTCTGTACAGCCCAATGTGAAAAATCAAAATAACTATGGAGAAGCGGGTATTTGGTACCACAATGAACGTTGGCAAGTTTTGAATTTTACTAATTTGGTAGGCACTAATTATTCAACTGGAATGGATTTTTTCTCTCGTATTGATAATTATGATGCTTTGCGAGACACCACCATCAAAATAGGATATAACCAAAATGGTACTTTAATTGGTTATAAATATGTCCCTAAAAACAGCAAAATATTGGGGCAAAGTGATTTTGAAGTCTTTTCTCAATTCGTCTGGAATCCCGATAACTCATTCAATAATAGGGTTTTAAATATAGAAAATTCTTTTCAATTTAAAAATACAGCCGAGTTGACACTATCGATGAGCAATGAAGATAGCCGATTGCCTGTATATACGTCTTTTACGGATTTTGAGCCTTTACCGCCCGCAAAATATGTTTTTACCAATTTTACGGTGGATTATAGTACGGATAAAAGAAAGAATTTGACGTGGTCATCGAGTTTGACCGCGGGTGGGTTTTATAACGGGAAACAGTTGGCGATGGTCGCGGGATTTAGTTATCGTTACACGCCATATGGGGTTTTTGGTTTACGGCTCGAACGCTACGATTTGCAATTTCCAGAACCTCATAAAAACTCATTATTGTATCTGATAAACAGCAAAACGGAGATTAGTTTTACTAAAAACCTCATTTGGACGACCTTTTTGCAATATAATACCCAAGCCAATAATTTTAATGTCAATAGTCGTTTGCAATGGCGATACAAACCCATGTCCGATTTATTCATTGTTTTTACCGATAATCATGGTACATCACCTTTTATAAAACAAAATCGGGCTTTGGTTTTAAAGATGAATTATTGGTTTAATTTGTAGAGAGAGGTACCCCTCAGTATTTTTACTAAAAATGAGCTTTGATAGAAACTATCAACAACCAAAACCTCGTAGATGACAAAAGAAATTGTATTTTTATCGTTTACATTTTTAAACTAAAACAATGAAATATTTTAAGATAATTACGACTATTTTACTCGTATCAAGTTTGTGTTGGACAGGTTGCATAAAAGATATTAAAATGGGCAATGATACGCCCGCTGCACCGACTGTAAAAGTGCTTTTACCCATCGAGGGCGACCAATTTGTGAATGGTCAATCCATCACAATTAAAGGCGACATTGCGGATGTTGCTACTTTAAAATCAGTCACTATTAAAATAACGGATGATAAAACGGGTGCTGTGTATTACACGAGCAGCCTCACCTCAAAGGACATTAATAATAACGCTTTTAATGTTGCGTGGGCTGCGAAAGTACCCGATTGGTCAGATTCGACGATAACTGTCACCGTAGAAAACACTAATAATCAAACGGCTTTTAAAGCGGTGAAGATTAGGATTTGGTTGTAAAATGATTTTTTGGGTGTTTTTACTTAAATTACTGAGGGGTCTAATGATATACTCTTTGTACTTGAAATCATTAGATTTTTTTGCTGATTTTTAAAATAAAACCTAAATTTGTATAAAATTAAGAACATCATGGAAACAATACTGGTAGAAAATAAAGTCCTATCTTTTACAGACATCAAGCGGCTGTATCCCGATGAATGGGTTTTGCTAGGCAATCCTGAGCTGCGAAATCCAGAAATTAATGAAGCCATTGTTCATAAAATCATATCGGGCGTTGTCTTATTTCACAGCAAAGATAAACGTGAAATAGGTTATAAAGCCAAAGATGTTAAACAAGGATTTGACCATTTTGCTTGTGTTTTTACGGGTGAACCACCTCAAAATCGTCGCTTTTGGCTCTCAAATTGGTAAATATTTCAAGAATACTATGACTAAACAGCACCCCTTTCGACTTCACGATGCAGATAGCCTTATCATACTCAAAGGACAATTGTTGAACAACGACATTTCCTTTGCTCTTGACACTTGTGCATCACACACTGTAATTGATCTCTCTCCTTTATTAATTGCAGGTTATGAAATCAAAGATGCTATTGCAACAGTTCAAATGGAGACTGCCAAGGGTGTACTGGATGCCTATGTCTTCCGAATAGCTGAATTGAGTGTTTTAGGCGTTACACATAAAGATTTTGAAATATGTAGTTATGATTATTTCAATAATCATATTTTTCCAGATTTTGATGGTGTTATTGGACTTGATTTCTTTAAGGAACAGAAGTTATGTATTGATTTCAGAAAGTGTATTATTACTATTACTTAACCATTTTCAGTTTTATTTATGAAAAACGCCCAGCTTGATGTCCAAACTGGGCGTTTTCTTCGATTTACTCACGAACCTTGATACTATTAACGAAATATCACGATTGCTTAATCCTATAAAACATCGCCATAGCCAAGCCAATCATCATCATAATACAACCTGCCCACACGTAATTGATACCCGGATTCACGGTGGCTTCTAAGATAATATAATCCGTTTTAGGTGCATTTTCAGCTATTGCTATTGGGATTTTCATGGTTTTTGGGTCGCGTTCTGCTATTTCTAAAACGAATGTTTTATCATTAGGATTGATTTTAGAGACCACAAAGTGCATACCCAACGCCTCTATTTCGTCTCTCACAGGTATCGGCGAATTGCCTCTGATAACGTAAGTCGGTTCTGCTTGATAGGTTTTATCGCCTGCCTTTACGTTCAGCTGTAAACCCAATTTCAAATCCGAGGCTTCTACTTTAAAACCTTTCGGAACGGCATTCGGATTCACGCCCGTGATAGTGACTGTTTTACCATTTACCGTTACGCTGCCACCTTCTTTGAGCGTGTAGGATTGAAACTTCAACTCTTTTTCAGGCATGAAAAGTTTATCAAAAAGCCCTGCTTCGGCGTGTAGACGGACACCTATTTCGTTGACGGTAGCAGGAAGTTGGTAAATATTCTCCCCCCTCAGTAAAACGAGCGGCATAGTGCGGAATTCGCGCCCTTTTTCGTCTGTCAAGACCATTTTAACACCCAAAGCCACATCTTTCTCTTCGGGTACGTATTTCGGATGGGTCGGATTTTTATCAATTCCCTCAATTTTAATGGAATACTGAGGGGTCATTTTATCTTGAATTGCGGGTTTGAATGATTCATTTATTGCCAAATCATAGTGAATATATTTCAAACTGTCTTCTTCTTTTCGAGCCGTTTCGGGGTCAATTTCACCCGCGGGCAGATTGGCAATGCTGAATACATCGAAGTTCCAGTAATGCTTTGTATCGGGATTTTGGGTCAATTTACCCGTTTTTTTATCAACAATAAAATAAGGGTGGGTAGTAAATGAATCCAAAGTAGTTTTAAAATCCTTATCCTTTCTTTTAAAATCGACGGTGACAAAGCGTTGATTGTTGTGTGAAGTATCGCCCGTGTAAGTCACTTCGTAATCCTTAATGCGTAGGGGAGTTCCTTTCATCAAAAGAACGTACTTGCCCATTTGTTCTTTGTCAAAATTCACCAAACCTTCCATGGCAAACGGATTGGACGAAATCCAATTTTTATTGATGCCAGAAGCCATAATCCCCACTATCAATAAGCCAAATCCGACGTGCGAAACCGCCGAACCCGAAGCTTTTGGATTGTTTTTAAGGAAAGTAACCGCATATTGAATATTCGCCACGAGGACTAAAACACCCGCAAAAAGCAATAATTTATATTGCCATGCAGTCGCTTCTATCCACGTCAACCCCAAACCCGTCAACACAGCAGATAATGCTACTGCAATGCCCATATTTTTTAAATAAGGGGTTTTATAAGAAGTGAAATTGAACTCTTTAAACCTTAAAAACTGAGCAAATGCTGAAATTAAACCCATGAAAATACCTATCCACAATTGTGTTTTATTGTAATGCGCCACGGGGTCTAAAGGTGCCGTGAAATTGGGCTTTTTAAAGTGAAATATCTCACTAAAATAGCCTAAAACCTTATTGTAAACGGGAATGGAAGTCGTAAATGTGATAAATACCACGGATAAAATAAAGACCAATGAACCAATAAACATCCAAAACTCTTTACTCGCTACAGCCTCTTCTTTTACGGGATTCGGTATATGTTTATAATGTTTTATTAAAAGAAAAGCCGATAAAACGACATAAAACATTTGAAATAGAACCAATTGCCATTCCAAACCCATTTCAGTAAACGCATGAGCTGATGTGTCGCCCAAGATGCCACTGCGCGTGAGAAACGTAGAATAGAGCACCATTAAAAAGGTCAAAATATAAAAAACGGCGGTCGCTCTCACCGAATGTCCCGTTGCCCGCGCTACCAAATGCGTATGAATACCCGCCACAAGCACCAACCACGGCACCAGCGACATATTTTCCACGGGATCCCATGCCCAATAGCCATTAAAACTTAAGGCTTCGTACGCCCACATACCACCCATCATGATACCTGTGCCGAGTATCGCCCCTGAAAACAAAGCATAAGGCAAAGCTGGGCGCAACCACTCAGTATAACGCTTCGTCCAAAGCCCCGCCACTGCGAAACAGAAAGGAATAGTCGTGGATGCAAATCCTAAAAACAAGGTATGCGGATGGTTGGTAATCCAATAGTTTTGCAAAAGGGCATTTAAGCCTTTTGCCGAGCCTTTTATTTTTTCTAAATAATCGGCTTGGGCAAAAATGGGTGCGTCGTTGGCTTCTCTCAATAAAAGTATCGGGTTGCTGCCCCATTTGATGATGTGCTCGCCCCAACCAAAATGTAAACCCAATATCATGGACGACAAAAAGACTTGAACGGACGCTAAAGTCGCAATAACTGGCGATTCCCAAGCATTTTTATCCCCCCTCAGTATAATCCAGGCGCCAAGCCCCACGTGCCAAAACATCCAGAGTAAAAAACTCCCTTCTTGCCCTTCCCAAAAAGCGGCGAAAATATAACGGAAATCCAGATGGTCATCCACGTGCGAATGCGCATAAAAATACTCGTACCGCTTATTAATCATTACATAAAAAATCATGGCAATGACCGATAAAACGGCGACGCCATGCACTCCAAAACTCCACCGCCCAAGGCTGCGCCATGAGTTTGACAAAGGTTGATTCTCCCTTTTTTGAGTAGAAATAAAGTAGGAAATAGACGCTAAGAGTGCTGATACAAAGCTTAAAACGATACCAAGATGCCCAATAGTTCGTGGCACAAGGTTTTCTCCAATATATTGAATATCCATTAATTTATGGTTGCGTTAAAATTTTCGAGCGTTTATAATTGGTATTCGGGTAATCTATCTGCCGTTAGGCAGGTTAAAATTGTCCCTTAATATTGCTGTCAACATTTACGATTTTAATCGTAAATGATAAAGTCAAATAGATTCGTAAATAATGGCAATTCTCAAGTTCGCTCCCATACTCCCAAAGGGGGATTAAATTGTAAAAAAGGCATATTTTTCGTTTTTTTGAGATGAAATTTCCCTTTGGGGGCATGGGGGCGAACTTGAGGATTTCCCATTATTTATTGAGTCAAACAAATATGATGATGTTAATACTAAAAAAAAACACCCTTATTCTTTCTTATTTTTTTTCATATAAATCTCCTCATCCTTATATTTTGAAGGACATTTCATCAATACTTCGTTGGCAACGAACGCGTCGCCTTTCATTTCACCCGTCACTACGACTTGCTCAGAAAGTTCAAAATCCTGAGGCTTCGGCTTCAAAAGGTGCACGAAAACTTCTTGACCCTTCTGGTCAGTTAAATAAAAACTCACTTGATTCGGGTCTTTAACTGGGTCGTAAGTAATAGGCTTGGATTTTACCAATTTGCCCGCTACTTTCACTTTATCAGTTGATTTTTGAGCTTCCGAAAAGTTAGAATAAGTCGCCACATCTTTGGCTTGCATAGTGAGGGCTGCGATGCCAATGGCGATGGTAATGAGCGCAACGATATGAATAGTTTTCATTTTAAATGAATTTTAAATTTTAACTTTTGATTTGAATGTATTTATATGTAGCCAACTATTTATGATGCAAAATTACACTTATTTACAGAGAATTTGAATGATGAAAGTCATTCAATTTATTTATTCATAATTTAGATTGTTTTTAAATTTTTTTTCATAATAAACAATTCTAAATTTGAGCTTAAATGTGATTAGATGCGCCCTGTACCGAGTTCCTTGTGCCACTTTTAATATTCATTTGATGTAAATGGCACAAGGAACTCGGCACAGGGCACATTCATAAAATATAACTTAATGCAAGGCAATAAGGTTTTAGAACTCAAAAATGCGTCGGTTTATCAAGAGAAAAATCTGATATTGGGCGATATCAACATCTCCATATCCGAAGGTGAATTTTCCTACCTCATCGGTAAAACGGGCAGTGGCAAATCCACATTATTAAAGACGCTTTATGGCGCCCTATCGTTGCGTCAAGGCGAAGCAATGGTGTGTGGTTTTGATCTGAAAAAGTTGAATCGGCGCAGTATTCCTCTTTTAAGGCGAAAACTGGGCATTGTATTTCAAGATTTCA
>JANMYC010000131.1:0-4838 GCA_031381715.1 Saprospiraceae bacterium | reverse complement strand
GACTTGAGAACTCAATTTGAATTATTTTGGGGTAAAAGTAGGGTGTTTTTTTGGGAAAGTGATGAAATAGCCTTAGATAGTGAGGGGCAATAGCTCATTTCATTTTTTCAAGCATCAACATCATCTTTTGATGAATCAGGTTAACTGCTTTTAATGGGCGAACCATCACTTTGAAATCAATGATTTTACCCGAATCATCGCACCGAATCATGTCCACGCCGTTGACTAAAATACCATCTATTTCAACTTGAAATTCCAAAACGGCATCATTTTCTGTCACTAATTCGCGTACATATTTAAAGGTTTCGTTGTAAAAAACCATGAAAGCTGCGGATAGGTACATTGTCGTGATGGCTTTACCCACTTGTGGAGAGTGTACGATAGGCGAATGAAAAACGGCATTTTCGGCTATGAGGTCGTCAAGCCCAGCAGCATTTCCAGCAGTAATCAATTGATGCCATGTGGCGATGGTTTCTTTTATCATTTTCAATTTCAACAAATATAATAACTAAGTCTGAATATCTCGTGGCTTTTGAAGTACCCATTCACCGAGAAATCGGGACAAGTCAGTATTTCGACGATTTTAGGAGCGATTTTTAGATAATTTAGAAAGATTTTTATACTTTTTCGGTTAAATAGTTTCAACTAAAGCCCAATTTATGAAAGTATTAAAATTGACCTTTATTTTTATCATCATTCAATGGACTCATCTTTTAGCGCAAAATGCTTCGGATTCTTTAGTTTTTTTAAAAGCAAAATGGGATACCAGCCGTATTGAAAAGGATATTATGCATCTGCACTATCATTTTAATGAAAAACAACTTTTCAATGCCAATCAAAATATCCATATTTTAAAATTTAAAAATAAGCCTCGGAAAACCCAATTGGCGTTCGCTTCGGCGGGCGATAGTTTAGTATTGACGAGTGAATTGGCGAAACAAAATAATGCTTTGGTTGCTATCAATGGGACATTTTTTGATGTTAAAAAAGGCGGTTCGGTGGATTTTATTAAAACTGACAACCAGATATTGGATACGACTCTGCACAATGGTAAAAAACTGGCAGGGCATCAGCAATCCGCAATACTCATTAAAAAGAACAAAATAAGCATTCAAAAGGCACGAGATTCCATAGATTTTCAATGGACTAACGCATTGAAATCCTTTCCCAACGCGATGGTCACGGGTCCCCTTTTAATTTGGCAAGGGGAGGAGTACCCCCTCAGTAAATCAGCCTTTGATACCAATCGTCACCCGCGCTCTTGTGCTTGTATCACCCAAAAAAATGAGGTCATTTTGATGACTGTGGATGGGCGTACTGCTGAGTCCTACGGCGTTTCGCTTTATGAATTAAGGTATTTATTGAAACTTTTGGGCTGCATAAATGCCATTAATTTTGACGGTGGCGGCTCAACTACGATGTGGATAAATCAAGAAGGTGTGGTGAATATGCCTTGCGACAATAAAAAATTTGACCACGAAGGCGAACGAAAAGTGAGTAATATCATGATTTTGAAGAAAAAGTAATGACGATTTTATTGAAAGACAACAAAATCTATTATTTCAATAAATGCTAAAATTCGATTTCATAGTTTAAAACAGAGATAGAAAAGTGAAAATTATGAAATAAAAACTTATATTGCAGATATGTAAATTTTATAGCTAAGTAGAATAGGAAATATTTGTATTTTTGCTTTAACTAAAATGACTATTTATGAAGATTCGCAGAGTTCTCATTCGTAATTTTAAATCCATTAGAGAGTTAGACTTTGAACTTAAGGATATTAATGTACTCATTGGGGCAAATGGTGTAGGTAAATCTAATTTCATTTCTTTTTTTAAGTTCCTAAATCAAGTCGTCGAAGGTACTTTATCAACTTATGTTGCTCAGAAGGGAGGGGCAGATAATTTTCTTTATTTTGGTAAAAAGCAATCTACTACCATGTCTTTGGGCATTCTATTTGAAAATAATAATCTTTTTAATAGGTATAGCTGTAAATTACTGCCAACAGAAGATGAAAAATTCATTTTTGAAATTCAGTATCCACAGTTTAGTAGAGAAATATTAGATAACAGTAAGTGGTACACTGCTGATACGTTAACGAATGGAATTGAGGAAAGTGATATAGGTAACATTAAAAGTGGTATAGCTTCCTATATTCCACTTTTTATGAGCGGGATTAAGATTTTTCATTTTCATGATACAAGCGATACTGCGTATGTAAAAGGATTTTCGGATATAAATGACAATAGAAAATTAAGAGAAGATGCATCTAATTTGGCAGCTTTTTTATATTATTTACAAGAAAAACATACTGATAGCTTCAAACAAATTGAAAAAACCATTTGCCGAATTGCACCTTTTTTTGACAATTTTATTTTGCATCCTTCTCTTTTAATACCCGACAAAATTCGTTTAGAATGGAAAGAAAAAGATTCAGATAAATATTTTAATGCCCATCATCTTTCTGATGGGACGCTCAGAATGATATGCTTAACGACACTTTTATTACAACCAAATCCGCCATCTGCTATAATTATTGACGAACCCGAATTGGGTTTGCACCCTTCAGCTATTAATATATTGAGTGGTTTGATACAAAGTGCTTCAGAAAAGACGCAAATTCTGATTTCGACACAATCGGTTACATTTATCAATAATTTTATGCCCGAAGATATTATTGTAGTTGAACGTCGTAATAATCAATCTGAATTTAAACGACTTGACAGCGAAAAATTAGAAGATTGGCTTGAAGAATACGGGCTTGGCGAAATTTGGGAAAAAAATATTATTGGTGGCAGACCTTAAAAATTATGGATTCTACTTTTGTTCAGGTTGTTATTTTAGTAGAAGGACAAACGGAGGAAATGTTCGTTAAAGAGCTACTATGTCCCTATTTTGAACCATTTAAAGTCTGGGTAGAGCCTAAAATTATCACAACGAGAGTTGTTAAAAGTGGTGAAAATTTTAAAGGTGGTTCTGTTAGCTTTGGTAAAGCACAGCGAGATTTGAATATTTTGTTGAAAGATAAAAGCATATATGTAACAACTTTCTTCGACTTTTACGGATTGAAAAGCAATTTTCCTGATTTTGTCAAAATAACTGACTCAAAAAATTCAAATTATGAACGTGTTGATTTCTTAGAGAAAGCCTTTGAAAATGCTATCAACAATGTGCGGTTTAAAGCTTATTTCCAATTACATGAATTTGAAGCGCTTCTATTTTCATCAATTAATGGCTTTAAAAATAATTTTCCAAATGAGAAGGCGTTTTTGCTTGGCATACAAAAAATTCAAGAGGAGTTTCCAAACCCCGAAGAAATTAACGATAAGCCACAAACTGCTCCGTCTAAGCGAATAACACAACTTAAATCCAATTATGAGAAAATCTTTCACGGCAATATGATTGCTTTGGATAATGGTATTTATGTATTACTTGAAAAATGCTTACACTTTAAGCAATGGACGGAATGGATAATAGGTTTGAGTAAATCATAAATATCGACCATTATAATTTCAAAACTTAATTTGAGTTATTTAATAGTTGCATAAACGCTTTTACTTAACTTTTAAATGGCTATATTTGTCATATATTTTAAAATTTTGAATGAAAACAACCTTCTTGGGGAGCTTTATGGATGTAATCATAAACTTTAAAGCTTTTAAAGTTACAATTTCTATATTCTGATTCATTAAATAAGATTTCTAAATGAGAAAATTAGTTTTGAATATCTTTAGAGTCTTAATATTGATTTTAATATTACTTGATCTATATTTTGCACTTTTACTTGCTGCTAGTTCTCATAATATACCTAAATCAACATCGAGTTCTGTATTTTTGTCATTATTAGTATTAATTTTATTGTTGGTTGGTTTGACTTATATTTCAAAAAGAATGGGTAAATAGAATGATTTTCATTTAGTTTTATGTGCTTATTTGAGATAAATATAAAACAAAATAAAGACAACTTCATAATCATTTAATACTTAAATCAGCCTTATTTATATTAAAATTTTGAATGAAAACAACCTTTTTAGGAAACCTCCTGAGTATCATTGCTTATCTTTTTGCTGCTGCAATTCTCGTTTTTACTTTCATCATGTTGACGAAAGTAGTACCTTACATGACTTTCGAATACGCTAAAAACTTCTTAGGCACTAAAACGGATGTTGTTCTTCAAAAGCCTTATTTTATTTGGGCTTTTTATATACATATTACTACGAGTTTGTTTGTGATGGGAGGCGGGGTTTTTCAGTTTATGCCTTTTATTTTTAAAAATTACCCGCGTGTACACCGCAATATTGGCAAAATGTACATTTTTTTTATCCTGCTTTTTGCTGCCCCTTCGGGGCTGGTACTAGCTGCTTTTGCGAATGGGGGATTAGCGGCACAAGTGGGTTTTACCTTGCAATGTATCGTGTGGTGGGTGGTGACATATCAGGCTTGGAATGAAATTATGCACAAACGCCTTGAAAACCATACGAATATGATGATTCGCAGCTTTGCGGTCACTTTAGCGGCAATGAGCCTTCGGTGTGAAAGTTATGTGATGTATTATTATTTCGATACAAAGCCGATTGAAACCTATCTGACGGTCACTTGGCTCTCTTGGGTGGGCAATTTATTGATAGCTGAAGTATTGATTTTCAATGGTTTAGGTAAAAAATTATTGAGTTTGCGGTAGTTTTTCTGTTAAACTTATGTTTCGCTAAAAATATTTTCCGAAAAAAAGAAAGCGAATTGTGATTGATGGTTGTTAATTTTGGGATTTAGTAATACACAAAATTAGTCAATGAATCGGAATTTAGTAAGTTTACGAGTGGACGATTTGCCATTAT
>JANMYC010001563.1:0-2256 GCA_031381715.1 Saprospiraceae bacterium | reverse complement strand
ACCACCACCGTACCACCAAATATTATGAGTGAACGATATATAAATAAATACCATTAAAAAGAGACTCACTGCCCAAAATTGCTCTCTCCGTTTTTTAAATAAAAAATAAAAACCCAAGCACGAAAACAACATAATGGGCGTGTAAACCAGCCAACCCTTTCGGGCTGAAAAGAAACCATCAACAATATGTGTGTGCAGCCATTCCATTTTATCCTCAGGTCCATAGCTGTTATAAATGAAATGTCCCGTGGTGTATTTCCAGTAAAAAAGTTGAATACTCGCTATTAAAATGGCGATTATTGCCGTCAAAGCAATTTTAGAAAAATGATCTTGTAAAAATAAAAGATGCCTTTTAGCATTATTAAAACCACTAAAACCCCACAAAAGCGGCACTATGATGATAAAAAGTTCAGTCGGCCGAGCCAGCACTGCTAATCCAACGCATGCCCCCATGCCGATAGCGGTCAGGTTGGATGGATTTTCGTGAAATTTTAAAATTAAAAGGAGTAAAATGGCATATAATGTAAAAATATAAGAGTGCGTCATTGCATTATCAATCGCGGCGTAATTCAAATAATTGGTCGCTAAAACGTATAAAAACAAGGTAATACTGACACTTTTATCACTAAAACCCAGTTTTAACAATGCTTTCCTTAAAAAATACAAACCCACAAAAGCCCATAAAAGACTCCAAATACCGACGGCTATTTGATACGGTTTTGAAAAACCATCCGCTTCAAAACCCAAAGGTTTAGCCATAAAATGAGCCATAAAAAATGCTGGCGCGTACATTACAGCCATGCCCGAAGTATATTTCATCACCATTATATCCCCCCTGTCCGACGACGAGGCGGGCTCAGTATTTTTAGTATTTTCTGCATTTTTAAGCGGTAAAGCTGCATAGAAATCACTCCCTTGATATTGATATTTTTTATCCAAATCCTTGTGAAATGCGACGTTTTTTAAGTCCTTATAAATAAAAAGAGCGGGTAAATAATAATAGTACCCACAAACATCCCAACTCAGAGTCGCCTCACTTCCCGATTTTTCCCACTTTGGATAAAAGAAAAAAGCCGTGCAGGTCAGCACCACTATACACAACCAATAAGTATATTTTGAAAAACGATTCATTCCTTTTCAATTATTTTTCCACAAAATAGAAAATCGTTTGATACTTTTTAAACTACCCCCTCAGTATTTTGTTAATCCCATGATGTGGAACTCCGGTTCCCCCCATTATTTATTATTTTTATCCTCTTTAATTGCGGAACTGGAGTTCCGCGCTACATTATTATGTCAATTAACATCTTCTGGTTTCGCCGTGATTTGCGTTTACATGACAACGCTGGATTATACCAAGCATTAAAAAGTGGCGTGCCTGTTCTGCCCATATTCATTTTTGATAAAAATATTTTAGAAAAACTTGAAGAAAGAAATGATGCTCGTGTAACTTTTCTGCACGATACTTTAACCGAGTTAAAAACTGAATTGGAGGTTTTAGGCTCTACCCTACTCGTTTTGTATGGAACCCCTGAGGAGGTTTGGGCTCAACTTGTGAAGGATTATTCTATCCAGACAGTTTTCACCAATCACGATTATGAACCGTACGCATTAAGAAGGGACGAATCAATTAAGGCTTTTTTAAATGCACAAAATATTGGTTTTCAAACTTTTAAAGACCACGTAATTTTTGAATATAATGAAGTCACCAAGGACGATGGCAAGCCTTATACCGTTTTCACGCCTTACAGCCGAAAATGGAAAGCCAAATTAGAGTCCGAAATGAGCCTTTATAACGACCATTCTATTTCGTATTATTTGAAGCCTTATCCCACAGAAGAGTATTTTTCTCATTTTTATAAAACGTCCCCCCTCAATATTCCGACACTTGAGAGCATGAATTTTGAAAGGTCGAATTTAAAAATTCCGTCTAAAACCGTGGCTCGAAGTATCGTTAAAAATTATGATACCACCCGCAATTTCCCCGCCCTGCAATATAGTACGACTAAGTTAGGTGTTCATTTTCGATTTGGAACGATTTCAATTCGTGAAAAAGCACTGGCTGCCCAGAGTTTGAATGAAACGTACTTGAATGAATTGATTTGGCGGGATTTTTATTCCCAAATTTTACAGCATTTTCCGCACATTGGCGAAGGGAAAGCCTTCCGAAAAGAATATGATACCATCGCCTGGCGCGACGATGAAAAATCTTTTGAAAAATGGTGCGCGGGTAAAACGGGCTACCCCATGGTGGAT
>JANMYC010001490.1:0-2475 GCA_031381715.1 Saprospiraceae bacterium | reverse complement strand
CCTTTTTGGTATAATTCGTGGTCTTTGATGATTTCTTTGCGCCGTGTGTAAGTGGCTTCGGGATAATCGTAGTTTTTTCCGATGTAATCCGTGCTAAAAGGGCCGTGATTATTGGTGTCCGTTTTTCGGTTCGGAATAGGATCATATTTAACAAATGTCTTTTTCCAACCAGACGCATATACCCGCGCCAACAACTCATACCTGTTAGCATCATAGCCTTCGGGTTGTGGAAAGGGCAAACGATTATCGAGATGATTGCTCAAACACATACGGAAACAATAGGCTTGAATGTGTGCATCACCTGACCCATTTTCTCCTACTGGATTAGCTGAAATTTCGGGCAGAAGTCCACTTTTAACATCTCCCGCAATTTTGTAAGGGCTAATTTTGGTTTCAAAATGGTGTGTTTGATGAAAAATACCCGCTTGCAAACCGTTCCATTTTTCGTTGTATTGGCTATTGGGTTCACGTCCGATATGGTATTTTACCCCTGCCAACGCCATCAAATCGCCTTCATACGTGGCATCAATAAACATTTTGCCTTTGTAAATGCTACCATCTAAAGTCTTGAAAGACAGTATTTTACCGTTTTTTTTCTTTATACCTTTTGGCGAACGGTCGAGCCATGCGTTGCGGTAAACCGTGATATTGTACTCTTTTACAAAATCTTCAAATACTTGCTCGGCGGCGTGCGGTTCAAATATCCACATAGTTCGAGCGTTGCCGTCTATTGCGGGCGTGCCTTGTCCTTTGTTGCCATATTCCTCCCGCTTTTGCCATTGCCAATTCTCTTGTTTTTGATAATGGTTGTAAATACGCTGATAAAATTCCCTCGATAAACCGCCTATCACTTCTTTATTACCGGTATCCGTAAAACCCAAACCGCTTGACGACAAACCGCCCAAATGCGTATCGGGTGACACAACAATTACCGATTTGCCCATGCGTTTTGCTTGCACTGCTGCGGTAATTGCTGCCGAAGTACCGCCATAAATGATGATATCGGCGGCTCTGTCCTTACGCAAATCATTGGCGTAGATGTTTAGAGAAAAAGTTAAAATGAGTAATAAAATGTATGGTTTTTTCATTGTTTTTGCTCAATTTTAAACACCCAAGCATAATTCACCAACTTTTGAGGGTTGACACTGAGGGGGGTCTCAATTTTAATTTTACCGTTATTTTCTGACCATTTCAAATTATCAGCAGCCCCAATCAAGCTAATTTTAGCATTTTTATTGAGCTTTAAATTATTGACTTCCAACGAATTGGGCATTTTTTCGTCTTCATCGGCTCTATAAATCGCATACGTCGTATTGCCTTTATGCGTAAACTCCAATTTGCCCTGTTTGCCTATTTTGTTATCGCCAACAGTGCCATAAATCGCTTCACCGTTCAAATCCATCCATTTGCCAATTTCTGCCAAACGCGTATAGGCTTCGGGGTGAAAATCGCCTTGCGGACTTGGCGCAATATTCAAAAGTAAATTGCCATTTTTTGAAGCTATATCTACTAAAAGATGAATCAATTTATGGGCTGATTTATAGTTTTCCTTCGGTATATAACTCCATGAATCGCCCATTGTCATGCACGTTTCCCACGGAATTGCCATATATTCATCGGGGATTTGGTGTTCGGGCGTGACATAATTTTCAAATTCACCCGTCACCGTTCTGTCCACCACGATAAGCCCAGGCTGCAATTCACGTCCGCGCTTTGCGATGCGCGCCATGTCAATATCTTGGTCAAAAGGAATCGTTTTTTGCCATGAAATAGATGTATCAATTGTACTAAAAGGGCGCACCCAACCACCATCAAGCCATAAAATGTCCATTACACCATAATCGGACATCAATTCCTCGATTTGATTGTAGGTAAATTGTTTGAATTTATTCCACCTTTCGGGGTATTTCAACGGTGGATAGCTCGAATTTCTATCTTTGGGTGGAAAATACGACCACCAATAATCGGGACAATGCCAATCAGGTTTTGAGAAATAGGCGCCCGTCATAAAACCATCGTTGCGAAAAGCGTTAAAAATTTCCTTTGCCACATTGCTTCTTGGGTTGGATTTAAAAGGCGAATTAGTGATTTTATAATCCGTGTATTTTGAATCAAACATACAAAACCCGTCGTGGTGTTTGGTTGTAAAAACCACGTATTTCATGCCCGCACCTTTAGCCGCTTTTGCCCATTTTTCAGGGTTAAATTCGGTTGGATTGAAGGAATATTGCAAGGCTTCATACGCTTTTTTGTATTCATACCAATTCTCTTTGTAAGGTCCGCGACGCTCGCACCAACCTTCATCTTCGGGACATAAACTCCAACTTTCGACGATGCCCCATTGGCTATACGTGCCCCAATGCATCAACAAACCGAATTTGTTATTGCTCCACGTCTTCAGTTTCGTTTGTACTGAGGGGTCGGTCGGTGTGATGTATTTTGAGTGGTTTTGTTCGCTGTGTTGTTGTGCTGTAA
>JANMYC010001458.1:0-3065 GCA_031381715.1 Saprospiraceae bacterium | reverse complement strand
CACTTTATAAGGTTCAGTAAAGAGCCTCTTTTTTTTACCCCCCCTCAGTATTTCAAGTATCCAAATACCTAAAATCACACAAAACGAAATAAGCATCGTCGGTTTTAATAAGCCCGCCAAAGCCATAAAAATCATGGAAACCGCAAACTGCGAAGCCTTTTGGTGTGTATAAAATTGATAAAAATACCACCATGAGATAAACACTAAACCTAAAGCAGGCGCGTTGGGTAAAAAATTAAAAGCATAAAAAACCATCACTGGTAGGGTAAAAAACATCAAACTCCCACCCGTAGCAAAAACCCAATTACCGCTTACCCCCCTCAGTATTCTGAATAAAAACCACAATCCAATAGCAAAAACGAGCCAATGAACCACCCGAATAACCCAAGCCTCCGCCCCAAAAATACGCATAAAGAGGGCTGAAATATAGTATAAAATGGGAAACTCACCCACCGAAGCCCCTCCGTTTAAGACAATATTATGCACCTCGGGTTTGAAAAAATTTAAGCCAAATTGATAATAATTCAATGCTTGGGACGCACCGTCCGTCTGTCGCCAAGCGTGTTGACCAAGAGGTGGCAAAGTAGCTATGTGCATATAATCAAAATATACACACAAGCCAATGAGCAGAAAAAAGAAAAGAAAATTTTGGAAATATTTATTGTTCATCACGTATTAATGAGTAATTGGTCTAAAATAACCGACAATTTCTTTTTAAGGTCGGCTCTCAAAATTAAAGAAAATTCTCCGCTTTGCTCCGCATTTTCTTTAATTTTAAGCCCGACAGAAATTATCAATTATTGTTAAACGCCTACTTATCTTAAAATAGCATCATAAAAGTAGTTTTAAATACTTGAAAAAAAGATGAATAAAACTAAAAATATAATCCGTACAAATACATCATACAAAGGTCGATGTTTAAGGGTTTTCTATCAGATTTTTTTGTTTATATCACTCAAATAATGTAGTATTGCGTGAAATCTATGAAGTTAAAACGGATTTTTTAAAATAACACTCATTTTTAAATTAAATAAATAAAAAACTCTATGAGTCGTTTAACACCATTCGCCCGCCTATTGATTACCGTCGGTATCGTTTTAGGCTTATTTTTTGGGGTAAAAAAATTCTTCCCTGACATAGCAGATAAATTTGGAAAGGGAACTACTACAGAGTCAAGTAATATGCCGCCTGCTCCTACGGAGAACAACAGTACCTTACCAAAACCGTCAGATAACAGCAATTCTTCTTCAAGCACTGCCAATAATAGCGCAACGGCTCCCGCCAATCGTCCTGTTTTTGACTTCAAACCCAAAGAGCCTGTCAATGGAAAACTTAAAGGCGTTGTGGAATTGGGTGCAAGCGGATTCAACTCTTTTATAGTGCGCATTGACCAACAAAAAAACTGGAAATTGGAGAAAGCGGACTTTGGTTCAAGCCTCGTTTATGAAAAGTTGACTTCGGACGAAGACGTTAAAAGTGGTTTGAAAAACTATATCAGCAATATGTTGAGCTTTGGGGTTAGCCCACGTGAAATACATTTTGTCATCAGTTCAGGTGCTCAAAAAGTGGAATTGACTGGTAAAATTATTGCTTACCTAAAAAATATGGGCTACGTAGTTAATGCCGTTACTGCCGATCAAGAAGGCAAATTAGGCTTAAAATGTGCCCTTCCAAAAGATTATGAAGATGATGCATTTCTTTGCGATATAGGCTCTGGCAACACAAAGATTGCTTGGCTTGAAGGCGGTCAAATAAAAACAATTGAAACGTATGGTGCTAAGTATTTCCAAAATAACACGGCGGACGATGCCGTTTACAGCGAAGTAAAACGCCTTTCTGACCGTGTACCCGCTGCCCGCCGTAAGACGTGTTTTATCATCGGAGGCGTTCCTTTTTCACTTGCTAAACAAGTGCGGACGGGTAAAGAACGTTATACCGTACTCAATGCGCCTGAAAAATATAAAGATGGTGGCGATGCTAAAACCAAGGCAGGTTTGAATATTTATAAAGCCGTCTCCGATGGTACGGATTGCCTACAATTTGTATTTGACTGGGATGCGAATTTTACCATCGGCTTTTTATTGGGACTACCTTAATAGTTATTGGTTATTGGTTATTGGTTATTGCGTACGATATATCAGGCAATAACCAATAACCAATAACTAACAATCAGGCATTAGTAACTGTACCGAGTCCTGAACTTTTTACAGAAACTGACACACCAATAAGCGGTTTCCCATGAACGGTAGTCACTTTCCCTTTTATGGTAGTATTAAAATAAAAATAAAATAGAATTGGATTTGCGAATGCTTGGCAGTTTAGAAAAGTAATTTGAAATAAAAAATACTAAAAACAACTTTAAAAATGTAGCTTATTATCATTGGGTAAGTAATCTTAAATAATCGACAATTCTCAAGTTTGCCCTATACCCGATTGAGTCAAAAACCCTCCAGCCTTAAAATCTTGGTTTTTACCAAGATGCACATCATCAAAATTGAAGACTTTTGTTGGAAAATTAAATGATATGTACACAACATCTTTTTTAATCGACAATTTATACCGCGATACTGAGGGGTACCTTGAAAAAGCCATCAATACGTGGCAAAATCTTCCTTCGGATGTTTTAATGAAACAACCATCATCCACTTCGTGGAGTGCTTCACAATGTCTGGAGCATCTCAACTTTTACGGGCAATATTATCTGCCAGCCATTGAAAATGCTATTTTAAAAGCCAAGTCGACAGGGAGCAAACCCAACGCTCATTTCAAATCAGGTTGGTTAGGCGACTATTTTTATCGTTTGATGCTCCCAAATACTGAGGGGGTAACGCGCTCGAAAATGAAATCTCCTAAAAACGCTATCCCTTCTCCGGAACACGATGCCAAAGTCATAGTCGCTGAATTTATTGACCAGCAAGAGAAATTACTGCTTTTACTCGAACAAGCCCGTACCATCAATATGGGTAAAATCAGGATTCCTATCTCCATTTCCCCTTTTATTCGCTTAAAATTAGGAGATACTTTCCTCTTTTTAATTGCGCACAATCAACGGCATATTCTGCAAT
>JANMYC010001450.1:0-1975 GCA_031381715.1 Saprospiraceae bacterium | reverse complement strand
TGCAGTTTGAAAGAAGTATTAAAAAACATCCTTTTTTGCGCGTTCACCGTTCATATATTATTAATTTGAATTATTTGAAATCAATTAATAAAGATATACTTACACTCACCGATAATACCCAAATTCCTCTGGGAGAGCAATATAAAAATGACGTTTTAGAAATATTTGTTGAGGGAAAAATGATTAAGAGATGAGGATGCGAATATTTGAGGATTTGAGTTGGTAATTTCAAATCCTCGAATCCTCATCTCTTCAAATCCTCAATAATTGATATCACCCCCTCAGTATAAATCACATTGGACATGCTTTTTAAGCCAAAATCAATGAATATATACAGTTTTAAAGAGAAGATATTGCTTTTCATTCTACTCTTTTTCTGCCTGTCCCTTTCTTCACAACAAAACAGCATAGATATTTTCAAACAATCATTAGTCGATATTTCTGAAAAATATCCAACCAACAGTGATACTGTTGTCAGTATTTTCACCGAAATGCTCAATACTTCCGACATTAAAAACGATGTTGAAAAGTATGGACTAATGCTTTTGTATATTGGTCGAGAATATAAGTATAAAGAAAATAATGTTGCGAAAGCGAAAAAAATGTATGAAGAAAGCTTGAAAATAGCACAAAAGAATAATAAATGTGCTCTCGAAATTAATAGCCGACTACATTTAGTCATGCTTTATAGGCTCTTAAATAAATCAGAAAATAGAATAAATGCTTTTGAAGGTTTAGTAGAACTATGTAAAAATTGCCCACAGAATAATAATGTTATATATATACATACTCAATTAGGGATTGCATACGCTGACATGGGTAATATGGATAGCGCTGAAAGAAATTATTTGAAAGCTGATAGTATTTTAAGTATAGAGGATAATTATCCACTTGATAGGATGCAATTTACTTATAGTTGTATCATAAATTTTTATGAAAACAACAAAAAACACAGTAAAGCTGTATATTTTGCCCAAAAAGCATTTGACATTACTTATAAAAAAGGTATAAAATCTTCTGATAATAAGTTAAGTCTTTATGCTTACACCGCAAATATATTCAAAAGTATAGGTGAAATAGATTCGGCTCTTTTTTATGCACATTTCCTTCAACGACAATCCATCAAAGATTTTTCAGAAGTAGACAGAGAGTCAATTATAACATCCAATAAGTTACTTTCTGTGTTATATGAAAAAAAAGGGAATATTACAAAGGCTTTTTTTTATGAAAGGAAATATACCACTCTTTTAGATAGTTTGATTAACTTAAATGGTATAGAGGGTACTTCTGATAAAGTAAGGGCTTTGGAAGGTGAATTAACACTTCAAAAGAAGCAAAATGAAGTAAATTCTCAACGATTTATCACAATATTAATGGGCGGTTTGGCTGCGGTGATATTGATAATTTCAGGATTATTATACTTTGATTCTAAAAAATTAAAAAGGCTTAATACAACCCTCGAATCCCAAAAACAAGAATTAACATCTTTAAATGATATTAGGTCACGGATGTTCTCTGTACTATCACATGATTTGCGCTCACCCATTGGAGCACTAAAAAATATGATAGATTTGTATGAAAGTAAAATCATCTCAAAAGAAGAGTTCGACAAATATACTACAAATTTAAAGCAAAATTTAAACGGTATCTTGACGACTTTAGATAATATCTTGGATTGGTCATATGCACAATTAAAAGGTAAAAAGCCATTTGTAGAGCCCTTAAATGTGTATAAAATCATCCATGAGCAATTGGATTTGCAAGCTGAAGTGGCTCGTCAAAAAGATATAACCCTCATCAATAATGTATCGCCTGACTTTAGTGTTGAAGCCGATTTTAACCAATTCAGCTTGATAGTGCGCAATTTGATAAACAACGCCCTCAAATACACGTCCTACACCATTGTCTCGGAATTCTAAAATATTACCCCCCTCAGTATGAGCAGCATTTATTTCTAATTTTCCAGTGTTGGACG
>JANMYC010001436.1:0-3194 GCA_031381715.1 Saprospiraceae bacterium | reverse complement strand
CACTTTCAATATCCCGGACCCAAACCTAAAACGAAGGAGGAATCTATCCTGATGTTAGCTGATAGTTTGGAGGCATCATCCAAAAGCCTTAAAAATCCCGATAATAATGCCATTGATGACCTTGTTGAGCGCATTATCGCTGATAAAATAAGCCAAGGGCAGCTTCAAAATTCGCCTTTGAGTTTTGATGATTTAGAAAAATGTAAATTGAGTTTTAAGCAAACTTTAAAAAACATCCATCACGTGCGGATTGAATATCCCGCAAAACTTGAATAGATTTGTTTTGAAGATTGGGTTATTTGAGGATTTGAACTTGAAAAAGAGTTATTTGAGAACAACTTTTTAAAAAAATGTATTTAAAAATGTACTTTTGTGCTTTGAAATTGTGTCTTTTTTAAAAAACTAAACTAAAAGAGAACTTATATCTTTATTTAAAAACTTACCAAATTATCTAACTAACCAAATAGTAACACCCCCTCAGTATTCAAAGGCTTTTTAAGCATTTTTTAGAATATTAGGACAGCATCATTTATAAAATTTTATAATGAATATTAAAAAAACAAAATTGGATTTTTCCAATACTGAAATTGCTTTTTCACATAAATCTGACTTAGAATTAAAAAAGACGTCATGGTTATTCAAGATGATGAATAATCCCTCGTTGGTCAAATACGGCTCAGGTTTGGCGCTCAAATCCGTGGAATGGGGCTTGCCTTTTGCTGAAACGGTGATTAAAAGCACGATTTTTGAGCAATTTTGTGGTGGCACGACACTCTTGAATTGCACAAAGGCAATTGACATGTTGGCTCATAATAACACTAAAACCATATTGGATTATGGTGTGGAGGCGAAAGAATCGGAAGAGGATTTCAATATGACAATGGTAGAAAATATTAGAGCCATTGAATTTGCTTCAAAAACAAGAAACATCACGTTTATAAGTATTAAAATAACGGGTATCGGGCGTTTTGATTTATTGGCGAAGTTGCAAAGCAATGCCCCTCTGACGATGGAAGAACAGAATGAATATTACTCAGTTTCAAAGCGTTTGGATTCAATTTGTCATGCAGGAAGGGATAAAGGTGTGGGCATTTTGATAGATGCCGAGGAATCATGGATTCAAGATTCAATAGACAGAATGGCGAATATGATGATGGCTCGCTACAATAAAGATAAAGCGGTGGTATATAATACTTTTCAAATGTATCGCCACGATAGACTCGATTTTTTGAAAGAATCTTTTGAGTTATCGGAGCAAAAAGGGTTTTATTTAGGCGCTAAATTAGTGCGCGGCGCTTACATGGATAAAGAGCGTAAAAGAGCGCAAGAGATGGGCTATCCTACGCCAATTAATCCCGATAAAGTGGCTACTGACAAGTTATACAATGATGCATTGGTATTTTGTGTTTCTCTTCATACCCGGATTGCGTGTATCAATGCGACCCACAATGCTCAAAGTTCGAAATTATTGGCTGAATTGATGGATGAAATGGGCATTCCTAAAAATCATCCCCATTTTTATTTCAGTCAGCTTTACGGCATGAGCGATAATATTACTTTTAATCTGGCTTCGGCTGGTTATAATGTAGCAAAATATATGGTGTACGGCACTGTAAAAGACGTAATTCCATATTTAGTGAGAAGAGCTCAAGAGAATTCATCGGTGACTGGTGATATGTGTAGAGATTCAGCTTTGATTAATTCAGAGGTGAAGAGACGATGCCTCTAAATGTTAAAATTCACGTTTTTAAACAATTTTTACTTTTTTTAAATCATTGATAATCATTTATTTAGGTAATAGTTAAATAAAAATGTGAAATATAGCGTTTGAGGGGTACGGTTTTTGCAAGTAAAAAAGAGGAATGAAGACAACCGCATCATTCCTTTTTTTTATGTGGAAGAGTAATGTGGTTTCAAAATGAAATGTTAATATTCAAATTATATTTTATTTAAAAACAAACATGCTTTAGCTTGTGTGATTAATTGAAAAAACCGTTTTATTTCATCTAAAATTTAATCAGTTAATTCACTTTACACCGATGAAAAGCCATATATTCCTCCTTTTACTATTAGTGCCACTCAGTACATTTTCCCAATCACCGGTACTGACAAATTCCTTACAAATTGATGGACGACTCAATGACGTTTTTGAGAAAGATTATATTGAAAAAGTACAAAAAGAAGAGCCTTTTTTGATTGAGAGATGGAATTTTTATCTCAATAATGCTTTTTTTATTTCGGATAATGCTCTTAGAAAAAATGAAGTTGCAGCTGAATACCCCTCAGTACAAATACCAAATTTGGGGTCAATTAATATCTTGAAGCTTGAAAAAGAACAAAATCTTAAACATGACTTTTATACTGAAACGATTTACAAAATAGCGGGTACCGATAAATACCTCGTCTATTACGCGGGTAAAGATTTCGTTGAAAAATTTAATGCTCACATGAAAATGATACGGGAGAATACAAAGACAGATTAACTTCGAAAAGATGATTGACTTTTCATGTTCGTATTTTCATGACAAATTATATAGTTTTTACATCATTTTAAGAAGTTAATTTTGTTTTGAAATTCATTTTTGTTTGAACGTGTCCAAATAATAAATATCTAAATATGAACATGAGAAATACATATTCTCTGTTGTTTTTTTTGGTTTCGAGTGTCATCACTACTCTAAATGCTCAAATTATCATAAAAAATGGTTCTTCTACTACCAGCACTTGTGGAGCGGTTTTTTATGATAGTGGCGGCGCTAATGGAAATTATAAGGCAAACGAAACCTATGTTTTTACTATTTGCTCCGACGATGTAACGCGGAATCATATCAGTTTAGGTTTTGATATGATAGATTTAAGTCCAGGCGATGAACTCTGTTTTTTTGATGGTAGTTCAGTCAATGCTCCTCTTTTAGCCTGTGCTTCAGATTTCACAGCCACCCAAAATGCTATAGTGCAGACAACTGCAGTCAATCCTAAAGGTTGCCTCACCGTTCGTTTTCGTTCAGATGGTTCCGGTCAAGGAAAGGGGTGGGCGGCAAATATAATTTGTATCCCATCTTGTCAGACGATTAAGGCATTTGTGGATGGGACAATTCCAGCTTTTTCCCCGGCTGATACAGGTTGGATTGATGCCTGCCCAAATACAACACGCGTGAATTTTAAAGCGCGCGGTTCATATCCTCAAAATGGTT
>JANMYC010001423.1:0-2388 GCA_031381715.1 Saprospiraceae bacterium | reverse complement strand
TGGTCAAATGAAGAACCATAAGCCAATAAACCATGCCGTGAAATACGCCCATAAGTCGGTTTCATGCCTATGACACCGCACCACGCCGCAGGTTGACGCACCGAGCCACCTGTATCCGAACCCAACGCCACCAAGCATGTATCCGCTTGTACAGCCACCGCAGCACCACCCGATGAGCCACCCGCAACACGATTTTCATCCGCTGCATTGCGCACAACACCATAAACAGTATTGGTATTATCGCTGCCCATTGCAAATTGGTCGCAATTAGTACGCCCGATTATAATCGCATCTTCTGCCAAAAGGCGCTCAATCGCTGTAGCGGTAAACACACTTTTGAACCCCCTCAGTATTTTACTCGCTGCAGTCACTTCATGCCCTGCATAGCACAAAACGTCCTTTATTGAAATAACAGAACCGTACAGACGCCCCATTCTATCGGGATGATGACGCATTTTTTTATCCAATTCGATGGCTTTTTCTACGGCTTCGTCGGCATAAACCTCGATGTAGGCATTGAGGTGTTGCGTTTCCTCAATACGATATAAATAGTGTTCCACTACTTGTAAAATGCTCATTTTACCGCTTTTTATATCGGCTTGAACTTGAGCAAGATTTGTGTATTTAGGCATAAATTTTTAATTGTTGCTGTATTGTTTGATTGTTGTATTGTTTTGTATACT
Organism: Saprospiraceae bacterium; assembly: GCA_031381715.1. GTDB lineage: Bacteria > Bacteroidota > Bacteroidia > Chitinophagales > Saprospiraceae > JAAFJT01. The sequence continues at coordinate 1,705 of JANMYC010001423.1, read as the reverse complement.
TAGATGTGGACAATACAACAATCAAACAATACAACAATTTATTTGACTTTTTCCAACTTAACACCCGTCCATTTGAACAGTTTTAAGCTATATTTTTGATTTTTTACGACGTAATCTTTTCCATTATCCTCCATTTCAGCTGCATCACTTGTTACTATGACATAATTAGTTATTCCGCCTCTATCACCTGGTAAAATATACTGTTCTGTACTATAAAATACGCCTGCATCTGAAATACTCTCGGTTGCCAATATGCGCGTTAACTTTTTATCTTTTGTATAAAAAATCAAGTTATCACCCCATGGGTAGCCACAAGCCTCATATCCCGTTGAAAATGTCAAGGCGGTGAAAACGTTTTTAAGCGTTCCAGCATTTTCTTCTTTCAATTGGCAATTAAAACTCAAATCGCCTGAGGTTAAAAATTCGACCTTTGCTAATTCCTTATTTTTTAAACAAGCCCGCAATTGCATCGTCATTTGGTGCTTTTGCTCATTCCATGAACCAACGCCACCTAAAAAAGTAAGCCCTTCAGTCTCCTCGAATCCGTATTGGGATTTCAAGACCAAAGTAGCTATAAAACCGCCCCACAAATAACCTTTCTTTTTACCACCATCATAAGAAATTTGACACCAAGGCGCTCTAAAGCCATTTACGGTAAAAGAATCCGTACTTACTTTTTCGATTTTAATGGCAGAACCAATAGGTAATTGCGTAACAGCAGTGCTTTGAGTTGTGGGTTTTTCGCGAACATTAGCGTCCGAAACAAGGGTAAACGCTTCACCTATTTCCCACTTAGAAATAGAAGAATAAACACTATTTTCAGTGCTTTCTTGAGCATTAATAGATAAAAAAGAACAACATAAAATCAATCCAAGAATAATTTGTTTCATAGAAAAAGGTCATTTAGAATTTTAAAATATATCAATAATCAGTACAAAGCTATAAAAATGATGACTATTTTCATAAAAGACAATGCAACGAGTATTTTTTAGTGTAAAAATAAGGCTTACCTTTGCAACTCAAATTTTTAAAAGTAGTTAAATGGTATATGTTTGAACTATTTTAAAATGAAAATACTGAGGGGGTATCCCTTTCAAAAGCATAAAATCAGATTTTAATAAAACTAAAAATAATATGTATAGAACGCATAATTGTGGCGCATTACGCCTTTCAGATGCAGGTAAAGAAGTGACTTTGAGCGGTTGGGTAGATGCTACTCGCGCTTTCGGATCGATGACTTTTGTGGATTTACGTGACCGTTATGGCATCACGCAGATTGTTTTTGAAAATAATGAAACTTTGAATAAACAAGCTGCTGGTTTGGGTCGTGAATATGTTATCAAAGTTACAGGCGCAGTGCGTGAACGTACGGCTAAAAACCCGAATCGTGAAACAGGCGATATTGAAATTGTGGCTAAAGAGTTGGAAATTTTGAACGTTTCAAAAACTCCACCTTTCACTATAAAAGATGATACAGACGGTGGCGATGACATTCGCATGAAATACCGTTATTTGGATTTGCGTCGTGCTGCGGTTCAGAAAAACCTGTTTTTCCGTTCGCAAGTGGCTATTGAAGTGCGTAAATATTTGAGCGAGCAAGAGTTTGTTGAGGTGGAAACGCCGAATTTGATAAAATCTACGCCCGAAGGTGCTCGTGATTTCGTGGTACCAAGCCGTATGAACGCAGGTCAATTTTATGCTTTGC
>JANMYC010001414.1:0-1682 GCA_031381715.1 Saprospiraceae bacterium | reverse complement strand
AGAACGATCTACATGAAATGAATAAACATCGGTTGGGAAAAACGGATAGGAATCATCTCGCTCATAGTACTTAATCACATTAAGGGTTGGCGCTGCTCCATGAGCGGTCAACATTTTCATATCATTTAAAAGAATTTCACGAGCAAGCTGACCTTGTTCACTCAACTGAAGTTCACGAAGTTCTTCTTCATCCAATACCCTTATATTTTCGTTCAGTTCTACTTTTTTTACAATTTCAGAAAAATCACCAATTAGTTTACGGGTCCAGCAAATCGCATTTATCTCTCCATGAAACGACGTTGAAATAAGATCTTGGAAGTGCGTGACACGATGAATTTGATGTTCTGCTTGCAATAAATCTATCATTTTGTTTAATATGCTTTTAAAATCAAATTACAAATAACACATTTTTGAGGCAAATTTCGTGGCTTGAAATGCCACCTATGCCCCTAATTTAATAAAAATTCTATGAAGGTCGGCTAATTTTCAGTATTTTGCAGACCTCGACGGTTTTGCTCATCACACTATAACCAATATTCAACCACTTGTCGCTTCCAGTTTCCATCTCGATAACCAACTTGTCCCATTTTTTCTATTCGTCTCATTTTCAGGCTTTTACGCCATAGGTGTCAAGTGATTTCAGGAAAATACAGGAAAATACATTACTAACGATAATTAATATTATGTTTATTTAACAAAAAATTTGAATGTCTTGCCCTAAAATAGGTTTAGTATAAAATTACTTTTAATGCGAATAATGCGCTTTTCAACCCAATCGTCGAATTTTCAAGTAGTTCTTATCTTTTCAATCGTTTTCTCTCAGAAATACTTACACTCCCCCCAATACTTAGGGTTGTTAAGTTCTAAAAGAACCATAGGTTCGGTCAATTTTGTAGACCACCAATTTATTCGTGGCGACCGGCGCGTGCCGCGACAAAATCATTGCGTAAACTGTCCATGAAATTTTTACCATTATGAAATGTACCCCCTCAGTAATTTATAACTCTTTTTCAAATAAAAACAGCTCAATGGTATCATTTGGTAAAACCACCATTTTATCCTTTTTAAAACCCATTTTAACAAGCAATTTTTGAGAGTTATGATTGTCCTGATTGGTAATGGCTAATAGCTTTTTTAAGTTAAAATCATTTTTTGCAAGGTTCAACACGGCTTGTCCCGCTTCAAAACCATAGCCTTTTTGCTCATATTCGGGCATCAATGCGAAACCCATATCCACGTCATCAAGTCCATCCCGTTTGATTAAGCCTGAAGTACCAATGGGCGTTTCACCCTCTTTCAAAATCATGATGTAAAAGCCAAAACCATAGGTTTGATAGCTTTTAAAAAATCTATCAGTGATGTATTGAGCAGCTCCTTCCACTGTGCGCACGCCCCTATCGCCGATGAATTGTATCCATCTGGGTGTGTTCAAAAGTTCCAATAAAAAGGGCGCATCTTCTACAGTAAATTCCCGAAGGATAAGGCGTTCGGTCTGAATAGCTTGCATTTTAATCCTGAAAATGGGTTTAAAAACGATATTTTAGCAGCTTTAAATAGATATGAAATCACTCACCACTCCACACATTCTGACCCGTGTAAGGCATGCATCCAATGAAGACACCTGGTATGGGATCATAACTTAATACCTCTTTACCTATTTTTTCGGACGTAAAATAAGCGGT
>JANMYC010001209.1:0-2201 GCA_031381715.1 Saprospiraceae bacterium | reverse complement strand
CCAAAGGGCTGCCCCAATGAAATCCCCATAGGTTTCTTGGCATTCGTTCCAGAGTTGCGGCTTCGTTCAACTTAATGCATCCGCAACCAAGCCCCTCGGCATCCGAAGTGGGGAAAATTTGGACGGGGCTTGGTGGCGGATGCATTGCTAATAGTTGTGTGCAAATAATAAAACAATAATAAACAAATATCAACTTCGCAAAGTGAAACAAAGGATAATAACCATATTGATTTTTCTAACAGGAGTATGCTACATTGCTTCGGCATTGGAGTTGGATAGGAAGGAATGTGCAAAAAACTATAAAAATGAAAACCATACTTATATTCATTCAGAAATATCAATCCATGATTTATCTTTTCACTTTGATATACCTGCGGAATTACCCAATTTCAATACAGAATTTCATTTTTGTTCGGAGTTTGTAATTTTTGACATTCTACCATTTTCTTCTTTTGACCCAAAGCCGCCCGACAAAATTTATTTACGACTTCGGGTTTTACGGATTTAAGATTTTGAGACTTTCCAATTCATTCCGACAGCGTTCGGCAATGAAAACCTTGCGTTTGTTTCAAAATCTTAATTAAAATGAAGAAATTATTTTTTCTGTTGTGCCTGTTCACGACTCAATTTGCTTTTACACAAAACACTTTTAAGGCCCTTGTCAGGGATGAAAAGACAAAGGAGGTTTTAATCGGTGCAACAATTTCAATCGAAACGCTCAAAATTGGGGCGGCCTCTGACGAAAAAGGTGTTGCAATCCTCAATAATATTCCCAATGGAGAATTTATCATCCAGTTTCGCTTTGTCGGGTATCAGGAAAATAAAACGGGGTTTAACTTCCCTTCGCCCAGCCCAAATGACGTTGTTGAGATAGAATTGGAGCCAAAAGGCAGAGATTTAGGGGAAATAACGGTGTCCACAACCCGAAGTAGTCGGAGCATCAAAGATATTCCGACGCGAATTGAAGCCATTACGCTCGAAGAGTTGGACGAAAAAGCATCCATGAAACCGGGCGATATAAAAATGCTTTTAAATGAAAGCACGGGGATTGCGACCCAACAGACATCCGCCGTAAGCGGCACGGCAAATGTTCGCATACAAGGGCTTGACGGACGCTATACCCAATTTTTAAAGGACGGAATGCCGCTTTATCAAGGTTTTTCCGGCGGTTTGAGCGTCATGCAAATTGCGCCACTTGACCTTCGGCAGGTAGAATTCATCAAAGGCTCGGCTTCTACTTTGTTTGGCGGAGGGGCGATTGCGGGGCTTGTAAACCTCATCAGCAAAACCCCGAACGAAAAACAGGAAGTTACTTTTTTATTGAACGGTACAAGTGCCAAAGGCTTTGACGCAAGCGGTTTTTATGCCAAGAAAAAGGGAAAAATAGGGACAACTGTTTTTGGTTCGTACAATTTCAACGCGCCTTACGACCCTGCAAAAATTGGTTTGACCGCCATTCCGCAAACAAACCGTTTTACGCTAAACCCTAAATTGTTTTTGTACCTGAATGATAAAACTTCGGGTTGGATTGGCGCAAATGCGGTTTATGAAGACCGATTTGGAGGGGACTTAAAAGTAATCGCGGGAAACTTGGACAACACGCACCAGTATTTTGAGCGAAACAAAACAACCCGTTTGTCTTACCAAATGAATTTTACCCACCAAGTCAATGAAAAGGAGAAAATTGATTTTAAAAACAGCATCGGCTTTTTTGACCGCAAGATTTCATTGCCCAACAGCAATTTCAATGGGCAGCAATTTTCCTCGTTCAATGAATTGAGTTACATAAATTCGCATGAAAAAAACGAGTGGATTGCAGGAATAAATTTGTGGACAGATAATTTCAGGTCAACCCAAAACCCTAATATTGGTGTTAACCTGACAACTTTTGGCGGGTTCGTTCAAAATACGTTTAAGGCAACTGATTGGTTTTCATTGGAAACAGGATTGAGATTGGATGCCAATTCGCCCAAAACAAAGGATAATTGGAAAGGTGTTTTTGTGCTGCCGAGAATAAATGCGATAGTCAAAATCAATGAACATCTGACAAGTCGAATTGGCGGAGGCTTGGGCTATAAAATGCCTTCTATTTTTAGCGAAGAAGCCGAAGAAAGAGGTTTTAAGGGCATCCAACCGCTAAATTTTGCCAATCTCAACGCAGAAAAAAGTTATGGCGGCAATACGGACATCAATTACAGAGC
>JANMYC010001125.1:0-8090 GCA_031381715.1 Saprospiraceae bacterium | reverse complement strand
TCTGCACCGCCTGGCATTACGCCTTTTCCACGCCGAACAAAACGTCCGTCGCGGGTATAAATCAACTCTTTTTCAGGGTTAATGCTGTCAAAAGAATACGGTTTTAGGGTTTTCTGTTCGGCTGTCATCGGTTTTTCTTCTTTATCTGTTCCGACAGGTTCGGCGCAACCGCCGTTGTCGTGCATATAAAAAATAACGGTGTTTTCCAATTCACCTTTTTGTTCCAAAGCCGTTATAATTCTGCCAATTCCTTTATCCATAATGTCAATCATTGCCGCATACACTTCCATTCTGCGGACTTGCCATTCTTTCAAAGGTTCTTTTTGCCATTCTGGAATGGTTACACCGCGCTCGGTTAAGACGCATTTATCGTTGATAATCCCTAATTTTTTGAGTTTATTAAAACGTTGTTCGCGGATTGCGTCCCAACCTTTGTCATAAACACCTTTATATTTTTGCACTTCGCTTTCGGGTGCATGGAGGGGCCAATGCGCTGCTGTGTAAGCGACATAAAAGAAAAACGGTTTGTCTTTTGGGTTTTCTTTGATGAATTTAACCGCCGTATCGCTAATCGCATCGGTGTAATAAAAATCTTTTGACGGGGCAATAAACGTATTATCGCTAATCAAAGTCCCTGGGTCATAAAAGCTGCCCGAACCATTTAAAGTACCAAAATAGCGTTGAAATCCCCTTTGCAACGGCCAGTTGCTTTTATCACCTTTGTTTTTCATGCTTTTGGCGATATGCCATTTGCCCGTCATATAAGTCGCATAACCTGCTTGTTGAAAAACTTCCGCCATTGTCACGGCGTTTTTACTCAAATCGTCTTTGTAACCGTCTTCTTTATAATTTTCAGATGATAAATGACCCATACCCGCTTGATGCGGATACAACCCCGTCAGTAAGGAAGCCCGAGTCGGACTGCATCGAGCCGTATTATAAAAATGCGTAAAACGCAAACCGTTCGCAGCTAAACGGTCAATATTCGGTGTTTTGATTTCAGAACCGAAGCAACCGATGTCGGAATAACCCATATCGTCGGTGAGAATGACGAGGACATTGGGCTTCTTTTCTACCCTGTTTTTAGGCTTCGCCCATGATAGATTAAGTAAAATGCAAGTGGTTAAAAAGCCAATTATACCTATTGAATATCTCATTGTCTGATTTTTTAAACCTTGAAAATGGCTAAAAATATGGCGCGTTTCGCTCCATCAAGCCAATAGCTCGACTGAAGGGTCTATTTTACCTGAGCATTAAAAAAAGCCAACATCTTTTGGTGCATTTCTTTTGACACCTTTTTATAAGTTTTATCATTGGCAAAATTGACGGTTTCATTTGGGTCGAGTTTATAATCAAAAAGCTCGCTGCCAACCAATAAATCTTCTTTATACGGTTGATTGCTTCTGAAATTTTTCATCCAAACGGTGTATCTATACCGTTCTGTTCGGATAGAATAACCCATTATGCTCGTTGATGCCTTTTGTGCGCCCGACTCGCCGTCACCCGTGCCACCTCTTGGATATTGGCTGACAGAATACTCTTTGACTTTTGCTTTTGCGTCGCGCATCAAAGGCACAAGGCTTTTACCGTCCAAATAAGTCGGAATTGGCACGCCCGATAATTCGCAAAGTGTTGGAAAAATGTCCACATATTCCGTTTGAGCCGCTGTTTGAGAAGGTTTTACTGAGGGGGAGGCAATTATCATCGGCGTGCGGGTAGCTTGTTCAAAATTGGAATGTTTGCACCATAAATTATGGTCGCCCAAATGCCAACCATGGTCGCCCCACAAAATGATAATTGTGTTTTTTGTTAAGCCCAATGAATCCAATGTGTTTAATAAAATTCCAACTTGGGCATCGGTGTAAGAAATGGCGGCATAATAACCGTGAATTAATTCCTTTTGCTTGTCAATCGGCAAGGTCAAACCCAATTCTTTTTGGTTTGTTGAAGCAATGAAAGGCGGAATATCCGTGTAAGCCCGTATTTCACCTGCATTGTGATAGGCGGCTTCCACATAGTTCTTAGGCGTGTCTTGAAATTCAGACGTCAGCATATCTTCTCTTTTGTACAAATCCCAATATTTTTTAGGCGCAACAAAAGGTAAATGTGGCTTGGCGATGCCGACAGCAAAAAAGAAAGGCTCTGATTTTTTACTCAATTGCGCCAAAATGTCGCGTGCTTGCAAAGCATTTGCGCCATCATTGTAGGCATAATCTGGCACGTCGGCATTTTCAGTTGTCGGTTTTATTTTAGCCTGAGCATAGTCGTTTGCTTCGGCTTTGCTCATGCCTTTGTCGAGTGCTTCTTTCAAATATTTTTCACCCAAAGCGCGGGTTTCGGGCAGTTGATAGCGTCCGAAAATGGGTTCGTCATAAGTTCCGTAATATTTTTTATTGGTTTTGTAATACGGCACACTCCACGACGGTTTGTCCAATTCTTTATCCACGCAACGCGGGTCATAGACTTTGCCGATACCTTGTGTAGAATAGCCTTGCGTGATTAAATATTGTGGTAAACTGACAATATCGGGATTTTTGTCCCGCATACGGGTTTTTAAATCCCAAATTTTTGTATAATCGGGGCGTTTACCCGTCATCAAACTCGCACGAGTTGGCCCACAAACGGCTTGTTGGCAATAGTTGCTTTTAAAAATAGTGCCCATGCGTGCCAAACGGTCAATATTTGGCGTTTTTATCATGGTATTGCCGTAGCAACCTAAAATGGGTTTTAAATCATCTATAGCAATGAAGAGAATATTGGGTTTTGTCTGTTGGGCAAATCCTGTGTAAATATTGATGCACATTGCCAGAACCAACAATAATGGGTATTTTCGTATTGTTTTTTTCATTTTATGCTTTTTATTGATTTGAAACCATACACAATTTTTTTAGAGCCACGAATTGACGAATTTTACCTATTTAGATGTTGACAAATTAGAGCGAATTGCGCTAATTAATTGCCCTTTCAGGGCAATTTCGTAAAATTCGATAAAATTTGTCAATATCTAAATAGGTGAAATTCGTCAATTCGTGGCTAAATAACTTTTTATGTATGGTTTTAAATTTATTGAAAATACTGAGGGGGTGCTTAGGATTGAAGAGACAGGTTTTGAATTATCAAAACCCAAAACCTGCCATTTATTACTTAAGGCGTAAAACAAAAAATAATGGACTTTACTTATGGCTTTTGCACCTGCGATTTCAAATACTCCTCCATCTTAGCTTGTAAATCTTTTGAAACAGCTGCGTAATTTTTATCCTTTGCCACATTGACTTTTTCCAATGGGTCTTTTTCATAATCATACAACTCGATGGTATAAACTCTATCCGCAGAATAAGCATCTTTACTACTTCTAAAATCTCTATTCAACCAAACGGTGTAGCGGTACTTATCTGTCCGCATCGAGTAGCCCATGAGTTTGCCCAACTCTGGGTCGGTTTTAACAGCATCTGATTTGGTGGCTTTCTTCAATTTCCGGGGATATTGGCTCATTGAAAAGGTTTTGACCGTTGCTTTTGTGTCTTGCATCAACGGTTTTAACGTTTTTCCTGCCAAATTCTGTGGAATGGGCAAGCCCGATAAATCACACAAAGTGGGGAAAACATCCACAAATTCGGTCAAAGAATTAGAAGTTTGACCGCCTTTCATATTCGGTGCAGCAAAAATCAAAGGCGCGCGGGTAGATTGCTCGTAATTAGTGTGTTTTCCCCACATATCGTGGTCGCCTAAGTGCCAACCGTGGTCGCCCCAAAGGACAATAACCGTATTATTTAAAGTGCCCAGACTATCTAACGTATTGAGTAAAATGCCCACTTGTGCATCTGTGTATGAAATAGCGGCATAGTAAGCGTGTATCAATTCCTTTTGTTTCTCTGTTTTCAAACCTATTCTATTCAACTTATCAGTAATCGTGGCGGCGGCAGCGATGTCTGAATAGTTTTTTAACTCCCCCGAACTTTCATAGGCAAAATCAAGACTGTTTTTAGCATGTTCTTGAAATTCAGCCAAAGGCATATCCTCTCTTTTGTATAAATCCCAGTATTTTTTAGGGGAAACGAAAGGCAAATGCGGTTTTTTGAAACCCACTGCCATAAAATAAGGCTTATTAGACTTTGAAAAAGCAATCAATTGTTTTTTAGCGATTAAAGCGTCTACACCATCTTCGTAGGCATTATCAGGCAAGTCCAAACCTTCGGAAGCGGGACCTCTCTGACCTTTGCCACCTTCGTCTTCATCTTTTTCTTTTTCTATTTTAGCTCTTTCATCTTTTGTAGCAGTTGTTGCGGCTAATTCTTTCGCTTTTAATTCAGGCGATTGATAATGTTTCTGAACAGGCTCTCCATTCGCATAGTCCGAAGCTTTAGCTTTGTAATAAGGAACAGTCCAAGAGGGTTTATCATTCTGTTTGTCTACACAACTGGGGTGGTAAATCTTACCAACGCCCGATGTCGCATAACCTTGACTGATAAAATACTGAGGGATGGTGACAATATTGGGATTCATATCCCGCATTTTGGTTTTCAAATCCCAAATTTTCGTGTAATCAGGGCGCATACCCGTCATAATACTGGCGCGGGTGGGACCACAAACCGCTTGTTGACAGTAATTGCTGCCAAAAACAGTACCCATACGAGCCAACCGGTCAATATTGGGTGTTTTTATCATTTTATTCCCATAACAACCCAAAATGGGTTTCAAATCATCAATGGCAATAAAAAGTACATTGGGTTTAGAAGTTTGCTGGGCTGAAAGAGGTAATCGAAATGAGAGGAAAAATAAAAGGAAAAAAAAGAGTAAATTTTTCATATTTTTTATTAAAAAATTAGAAGATACATTTATTTTAAAACATTGATATTCAATATTTTAGACTGAAATACAGGCAAAAAGTTTAATCGTTTTTTTAATAAATTTCTAAAAGAATACCCCATCAGTTTTTCTCAAATTTTGAATCATTTAAAGAGCTCTTGGGTTCTTAAAATTTATAATTTGGCGCTCAAAATTCGAAAAATACTGAGGGGGGTATCTAAAAAAATATATCTAAACACTAAACTTTGAAACTCTACAAAGATGTGATACTGCTTATGATTCGAGTCTTTCATTTTACTCGTGCAGTTTCTAAATTTTTAATATAAATCAATACCCCGGGTTTTGCTCAATTTTCAAACCCGTGTTCGTATCAATCTCGCGTTGTGGAATGGGTAATAATAATTTATTGACATTGACGTTCGCTTGCAATTGTGCCAATGTTGGTATGGGTGCAGGGTATTTGCTGTAATGTTTGACATATTCCTTGGCAAAATGGTCTTTCATCGTTTTTTCTGCAGTGATGGTGGTCATCGTTGCATTAAAACGCAATAAGTCAAAATAGCGTTGGTTTTCAAAAAGCAATTCAAAACGGCGTTCATCTGCCAATGCCTGCTCAAAAAGAGCCACTGTTGTTACCGTTACGGGTAAAGCAGCAAGACCTGCGCGAGTTCTAATTTGATTGATTAAGGTAACGCTTTCAGGAGTAAAACCCTTGGCTTCTGCCACCATCAATAAAATATCAGCATAACGCAGAACGGGCCAATCGCCTTCGCCATCATCGGTCAAAACAACTTGGTTCACAAATTTTTTGACATAGTATTTAGTCGTCCAAAGTGCCATATTGACGGCTTTCCTTTTGTCAGTAGCTACATGCACCGAGTCTATTTCAAAAGTTGGATAATTATTGCCATCGCCATCGCCATTGATGATAGCTGTACCACTACTGACGGGGGCAAAATCATTTCCAAAAGTTGTACCTAAGCCAAAACCACCCGCTTTATACCGCACGGCGAAAAGGATTTCAGCATTCATTTCATTGGTAACAGAAAATACATCGGCATAATTGGGCAATAATGAATAACCACTGTTGCTTATCACATCTTGTAATTGTGTAATGGCTTCGGCTTTTTTATTGCGGGTCAAATAAACTTTACCCAATAAACCTTTCGCCGCCCAAGCATTGGCTCTGCCAAGATTGGCTGCGGGTATCGCACTGAATTTTGCGGCACTTAAAAAAGTAGCCGCAGATTTTAAATCCGCTTCAATTAATTTATAAATATCATCTACTGAAGACCGATTAGTTGCTTTGGCTTCCGTAGGGGTTATAGGTTTATGTACTAAAAACACACCACCATATAAGCGAACCAAGTTAAAATAATGGTACGCACGGATAAACAAAGCCTCACCCGCTACTTGCTTGCGTTCAGTTTCTGTAATTGGCAGCTTATTTGACCCTAAATTAAGGCTTCCTACTGAGGGGTCATACGTCACACCCAATCTATCCAATATGATGTTGGCATTGCGGATATTATTATAGGTATTGAGCCAATAGGTATAAACGGCTTGGTGAATGGTGGCAGGAATAAACATATCCAAGTCACTCAAATCCCTATTCGGTGCGCTTTGACTGCCAGGTGTACCCATTTTTGTATTGTCGCTCCGCATTTCAGTGAGTTGCCACTCGAAAAACATGGGTCTTTGCAAGCCATTGTAACAGCCTGCAAGCCCTGCATTGAGTTCTTCTAAATTTGAATAATAGGTTGTCGTATTCCCATTGGATTGTGGTAAAATATCAATTGCATCATTACACGAAGACCACAAACCAAAGCCCATCAATATCAGAGAGCGTTTTATATATTTCATTTTAAAAAGATTTTTAAAGTTTAGAAATTCAAATCAAGACCAAACAAAATTGTTCTACTTACAGGGTAACTACCGCGTTGATAACCATCTACCAATGGTGTATTGTAAGGACCCGTTTGGAACCTCGATTCCGGGTTAAGTCCTCTGTACCCTTTTGCTGTTTTGAAGAATAAATTTTGACCCGTTATATACACCCGCAAGCCTTTTATACCGACCCGCTTTGTCAAATTGTTTGGCAAGGTATAACCGACAAGAAGCTCTCTAAGTGCCGTATAAGACGCATCTTCCACGACATTATCCGTTATTAGCCAATTAACACCATTTGAGGAATAACCCGTATTGCCATCGCCCGGGAAAGCTGGACTAAGCCATCTATTCGTATTATAGGCTCTAACAGTACGTCTAATTTCAAGATAATTAGGGTCACCATTGATTAAAGAACCACCTTGTACGCCTTGAAACATAAAACTAAGGTCAAAATCTCTGTATTTAAAAGTGTTGGTGATACCCCACGTAAAATCAGGATAGGGGTTGCCAATAACGGTACGGTCGTTGGCGTCCAATATGCCATTACCATCTAAATCCACAATTTTCAAACCACCCGCAACCAGGGCATTGCTCAAATTACTTTTGATACCTGATTCAGTAATTTGTGCTTGTGACAACCAAACACCATCGGTTTTGTAACCAAAAAACTGCACCAAGGGGTCGCCTACTTTGTTGCGATATAATTCCGTCCGCTCGCCTTGATTGAGCAAAAAGGCTTCCGAACCCAGCTCCAAAACTTTATTGCGTGTGCGTGAAATGTTAGCCGATGTTGTCCATTTGAAATTTTTCTTTACGATGTTATTGCTGCTGATTTCAAGCTCTACGCCATCATTTTGAAGGCTGCCGATATTGTTCCAAGTCTGCGGTACACCCAAAAAGCCGAGCGTAGATTGCCGAAGCAACAATTGGTCTGTCTTTGAACGATATACATCTAAAGCGACCGTTACCGCATTTTTGAATATTGAAAAATCCAACCCGCCATTGTACTGAAATGTCCGCTCCCAAGTAATATTTTCATTGGATAAAATATCTCTTGATGGTACTTGACCCGTTACAACAGTGCCCGTGCCCGCACCCAAAGAATAATTTGCCGCATACAAAAGGTCAACAAAAGCAAAATCCACGATGCGGTTATTACCCGTCGCCCCATAACTACCTCTGAATTTCAATTGGCTTAACCAGCCCACATTTTTCAAAAACCTCTCTTCACTCGCTACCCACCCTGCGGATACTGAGGGGAAGTTACCCCATTTTTTTCCCGGTGCAAAATAGGAACTACCGTCTGCTCTATAACTGGCAGATAGTAAATATTTATTTTGAAAACCATACGTCACACGTCCCAAATAGGACACCAAACCAATTTGGTTTTTTGT
>JANMYC010001104.1:0-6409 GCA_031381715.1 Saprospiraceae bacterium | reverse complement strand
ATCCAAAACCATACGCCAAAAGACCTTTTCCGAAGACCGAATATCCCGAATACGGGCTAATAACTCTTGAAAGTAATTACCGCCACCCGCTTGTTTGAGAAGTTCGTCATTCATTGTAAAACCTTTGACAATATACTCTTTTAAACGCGCCGTTGCCCACTGTCGGAACTTCGTTCCTTGAAGACTTTTCACACGATAGCCAACTGAAATAATGACATCTAAATTGTAATATTTTACAGATTTTTCTTGGGTTTTCCCTTCGATTGCACCGTGTTGAGTGGTGTGTCGGAATTCCCGACATACCACTTCTTCTACTAGTTCTCCTTCTTTAAAGATGTTACTGATATGTTCGGTAATAGTTGTCCTACTTTTTTGGAATAACTCCGCTAATTGAGCTTGTGTCAACCAAACCGTTTCATCTTCTAAACGGGTTTCAATTTTAGTCTGCCCGTTTTCTGTTTGATAGATTAAAATATCGCTTGTATCCCTATTTTGTGTAGTTTTCACCTTGTTATAAGATTTTTATTTATTGCAAAGACATATTTTATTGCAAATGCAAAGATAAAACAGCGTATGGGAAAAAAGAGGAAATCAGAAAGGAAAAACATTTTGCGTTCAAGTGTATGTTAGTAATTATTGCGCCAAAAGTAACCACAAGTTTTCATTTTGTAAAAACGAATATCCGATTTCTAACATAAAAAGCACCCCCTCAGTATCTTCACCCTTTTTAACCTACAAACGCTTGACCATCTATTTGATAATCAAGCGTTTGTATTTTTTACTCTTTCTTTTTATTCGCCTTTTTCATACTTTGCTTTTATTTCATCATTCAATTGTGCTGATTTCCCGATGAGTTCTTCTACTAATTTAAAAACTTGTGTTGCAGGGTTAAAATTGGCAAAATCTTCACCTAAAAAATGGGTATTCAAGTCTTTTGCCCACTTAATGGCTTGTTCTTGATTGCCGTATTTATTGAGCATATCAAACATATCGTTTGCATTTTTTTTGTACTTAAATGGCTCTTTTTTGCTTTTTATTTTTTCATTGATAGCCGTTTCAATTGCTTTCTTGTAAGCGTCTCTTTGCATCGGTGTTACGCGATTGTGAAAGTGCAAAAGATACCATAATTCAAAGGCTTCGTTACTCCAAGCACAGTGAATATTGTTGGCTTTTGCTTTCAAAATGGCACTGTTAAATGCGTTAGATTTAAAGCTATCTTTGTCAAAAACCGCCCAAACTCTATCGTATTTTTGGGACGATTTATCTCTCAATTCAATCGCTTTTTCCACAACTTTTAAGGTGCTGATACCACCTCCATCAAATTGAATATCATAGACGACCTTACCAATGCGTTTGGGAAAGCCTCTAAAATAATTCGGTTCAGTTTTTTCTCCCTCGCATACAATCAAAAAATAAGTGACCAAATCTCTATTTTTTTGTTTTTTATGACTGCTGGAAGCAAACCTTTTTTGTAAAGCATTATCAATTTTAATTACACGTGCCATCCCTTTATTTTATTTAATAGGTAATAAATGGTATAGCACCATATCTACCTCTGATGTAATTTTTTTCTAAATTAGAGTCATTTCTAACTTTTGTACCATCGGGCAAATTGATGTCAAACAACGAATAAAGGTCAGTTTGTTCGGTTTCGTCTTTTTCAGTAAACCAAATTTGGTCACGCCTAAATAAATCGTTGCTTAATAAATTGGTGTCGTGCGTCGTGAATAAAAGTTGGGCATTATTGGGATTCGTTTCGGGATTATTGAATAAATTTACAAGGTGAATCGTGATTAAAGGATGCAATTTGGCATCTAATTCGTCAATTATCAGCATTTTACCCAAATTGAGCGTATCAAAAATGGGACCTGCTAAATCCATAATTTTTTGAGTCCCTTCCGATTCGTTGTTGTCTTTATCGAATAAAACAGTGTCTATGACGTTGCCACTTTTATCATATTTATTATGAACCGTTTTCAAACTAATGACAGTTGTACCCATCATTTCTTTGACAAGCCTTGATTTTAGGTTTTTCGACAAGGTTTCAGGTAATTCTAAAGGGTTAAACTCAGATTCTACAATTTTTACAGTACTGAAACCTAATTTCAAATTTTGAAATAACGAAAGTGCTTCATTAGAGCCTTCTAATTTTTTATGCAGCATTTTTAATGAAAAATTATTATAATCTTTATGGTCTAAACCCGATAAGATATTGTAATTTTTAAACCATTCTATAATTTGCTTAGATAAATGCCCCCCCAATTGTGCCACCAATGAAATAAACAATCTATTGTCATTTGTAGCGACTTCTTTGCCTTTACCTTCTTCAAATTTATCTGACACACCAATACCTTCTTTTGTTCTGATAAAAAGAGGTTTTTCCGTTTTGGGGTTTTTACCCATAAACAGCCATTCATTGACAATTTCGGTCAAATTATACTCAAAACCATATCTAAATCGCTCGTCTATATCTATAAAAATGACTTCAAAAAAAGTAGGTTGCAACGCACTTTCCGCAGCAAGCAAAAAGGGTGAATAATCCAGTTCGTCCGAATCATTCAATTTTACAGATTGCAAAACGGTGTCCCGCATTTTACCCAACGCTTTTATCAAGTTACTTTTTCCGCTTGAATTTGCGCCATAAATAACGGCAGAACGCAGTATTTTATATTTTTCAAATGTAATGACATGTTGCTTTAATTCTGAAATGCCTTTGGCTTCAAAACTAATTGTCCGTTTATCGTTGAAGGACAGAAAATTGCCTGCTGTGAATTCTATTAACATCGTATAATTGTATTGTATGAGAATATAGTGCAAATATGCGTATAAATAAACCAATTTTACTCTTTTTTGAAAAAATATGAGAAAAAACCTCAAATTTAAAATATACACTTGCTTCTATTGAATATTGTATAACAACATACCTCCAAGTATTTTTCCCTTTTTTAATGCCAGAACGCTTGACCATCTATTTGATAATCAAGCGTTTGCATTTTTATACCCCTCAGTATAAAGAGCCTTTTTAAGCATTTTATGACAACTTTACACATCAACAAAACCTTTAACGAGGATTTTTAGCAAGATAATCAGCCAACCAAATCATAGCGGGTCGCCAAGTGCCATCTGCACGAACTAAGTAACAGTTTTTCTTCCACATTCTACCCTCTACATACCCCCAAAAAGTGATACCAGCCACCGCAGGATGTTCCCATAAAACAGGAAAAACACGTTGATAGTCTGCCAATTGTAATTGGTCATTGACTACCGTTGCACTGTTTTCATCGCCTAAATCTATTTCGGTCATATAAATCGGAATACCAGTTGCCGCCAAACGGTCTAAGTTGTTCTTGATATAGGCAACGGGTTGATTGACTAATTCGCCACGATGTCCTTGAATACCAATGCCGTCTATGAGGTTTCTCTCTTTTAAAAGGTTGATAATTTCAAGATATGTTGTTGTATTGGAGTCGCTATTGATAATGCTAAAATCGTTGAGAATAAGTTTGGCGTTGGGCATATATTTACGTGCCAACTCAAATGATTTTATGACCCAATCGTAACCTGTTTTTCCGTTGCCACCCAGTGCATTTATATAATTGACCGTCTCTTTCCTGCCGTCGGGGGGCCAATGTTTTGGCAAAGCCTCATTCACCACATCCACCATATCTGCATCTGGAAAACGTTGTCCAACCTGCCGAATCCAAGTGGTGATGTAGTTAAGTTGCTGTTCTTGGCTAAGTTCTGATATCCATTTTGGTTGTTGTCTTCCCCAAATTAAGGTATGAAACTTAAATGCCATTTTATGCGATTTGGCATACTTGTACAAATTGGTCACAGGTTCCCAATCCCAAGTGGTGGTATCGGGTGTGATACCGATTTTCTCCCATTTCCCTGCATTTTCGGGGGTCAACTGATTCCAAAGTTTGGGAAAATTGTATTCCGTCTTTCCTTTTAGATTTCCAATAAATTTCTTTGACCCATACCCAAGCGGTTTCCCATTGTATGTGCTGTCGTAATGGGAGACAACGGATTTACTACCCTCGCTTTGTTGGGAATAGCTGGTGGTAGCAAAAAACAACATTGCTGCAATGAGAAAATACTTCATGATTTAATTAATTAGTTTAAAAAAGTGTGCTATGTGGTTCAATGACATAAACTTTCCAAAAGTTTTTAACTTTTGGAAAGTTGAAACCCTTGATAATCAATATTTTAGACCCCTCAGTAAAAATGTCGTTTATTAGTAAGTTGAACTATTTATTTAGTAATCGCCCGAAATAACCCCGTCATTCTAATATGATTTTTCTGAACATATACTTCATAATCAGTATCATTGAATGGGTTAAATCCTGAATATTTTAAATAAGTAGGCAATGATGTCGCTTCGATAATATGCTGTTTGCCGTTAGATAGGATGATGCCATATTTGTTTTTATGCGGTATCAAAAGCTTCCCATCGCTCTTTTCTGTTTCTTTTTCGGCTCTGATGCGTTCCTGCCCAATCAAACAAAAATCACTGTTTTTTCCTGATACGATAAAATTTGTAATATCTGTCGAAGAAGAATTATCAATGGTGCGCATAACGTTAAAATAGGCAGAGAGTAACTCTGTTTTTCCGCCATTGGTTGTTTCCACAAAAACACCATTCAATTCGCCCAATTTTTGAGACATCACAACAATGTCGCTGCCATTATTTAACAATTTTGGTAAAATTGAAAACCGCCTATATTCTTTACCATCCACCACTGTTGGGTCAATGAGGATGGGGGCTTCAAGGTTAAACTGCCGTGCCATCACTTTTTGATTGTCAAACTGCATGACGACATCGTAATAAATGCCCGTATAGGCAAATTCAACATTTTAAAAAAACACTTGTTTCCCATAGCTTTCTTGACCATTTCGATAGCCTCTGGGTATGGATTTGCAACGAATATCCTCAAAAATGAGGCGTTGAGCCGAATTGTTCTGAAACAGTAACATATCGGAATTATTACTATCATCGGTAAGCATCCGAATACCTTTAATGGTTAAGGATTTGGCATTGCCTGTTTCAAAAGTAAACAATGTTTTATTGTTTGGAATAGTTGGGTTTTCACGAAGTCTAAGGTTTTTATCCGCTAAAATTTCGCTCATGTAGCCATAAATGAGTTCAACTTTGCCCTTGTTTCGGTTGACCACAATATTTTTTGAAATATGAAAAGGTTCATTATTCAATAAGCCCACAAACCTTGCACCACTGTTTAAAGCGGCTTGTAAAAGCTTCGTGTCATCAGCCGATTTTGACGGGTCAACGATTACCCAATCCGTTTTAATTGTCAAATTCCCCTCATTCAAATTCTGTTCATTTACAAGCGTAAAGTTGCCCGAAGAGAGTTTATCCCATATTTTTTTATCCAATTCGGGGGTAGGAGGGAAGGGCAAATTGAGCGATTTTTGGGGTGCATTGTCGAAAGTAACAATCACGTTTTTTTCTTCATCGGCTGTTTTACCGTGTACACTTACATATTCGCCCTCAATCTTTCCATTTTTAAATTTTCTATCAACGCCATGGTCATTTATCAACACATCGCCATAACCTTTTGAACTCAAATTACGGATAAAACAATGACCCGCTTTGACTTGTATAACAGGTTTAACACTTTGGTTTTTAGTAAAAAAGGAAGCATTTAACAAGGTGAGGTGGGGTGCGCCGCCAAATTCCGAGTTAAACGAATCATTGTCGCACAGTAAAATGGGCGTAACATCAGCTTCCTTTTGCTCCGAACTTAATCGTTCTATCGCTATCATTTTGTCTGCAATACTCATCCCAATGCCGCCCCGATTCTGATTGCGTAATTTTATATTGCTAAAAGAAAAAGTCTCGCCCCAACCATCGCTCACTTCGATGCCCGTATTAAAACCTTCTATCGTAACATTTTCTACCCAACCCGGTCCATTATTATACTGAATCATTGCCAATCCAGTATGACCGCCATTCCCTTCGGCTTTTATGAGGAGATTTCTAACACCGCCCATGTTTGCACAGCCATAAGAAATGCCCACTGCATTGGGTTGGTCGCTGGGTATAATAATGGCGTAATCGCTTGCCCACAACTGAAAATTAGTGTTTCCAGCACCCTCTTTACCATACGTATAGGGGGCATACTGAATAAGCGGTTTCGGCTGATTTGGCAATCCAAATAGTCCAATTTCACTCGCTTTTTTTAAAATAAACCGCGTTTTATCGCTTCCTTCCCCATAAATCCAAATGGCATTTTCTCGATTTTTGTCGGTGCGGGGTAGTATTATGGGCGATGCCAAATGGTAGTCACCTTTGGGTATTAAAATGACCTGTTGAAAAACCTCCGATTTACCCTTCGATTTCTTCAAAATAAATTTCACCGCTTCTTGGATTGCCTGATTAATAGCCAAA
>JANMYC010001084.1:0-2996 GCA_031381715.1 Saprospiraceae bacterium | reverse complement strand
CACTTGACCAACGGTATTGATGACTTCCCATTTCACATCACCCCCTTTTTTTAGGTTAAAACCGATGAAAATTCTGCCTGATACTGAGGGGTTTGGATAAATCATGAATTCATTGACTTGTTCCGCAAATTCTTGAGTAGCAGTGGTAGAATAACGAAAATATCCGCCCGGCGGCTGAGGCAATCTCGTGGAGGTATAAACTCGATATTCGCCCGGAAGCAAGCGAATAAGCGCATTTTTATCCGAAACGGTGATAGAATCACCGCTTATATAATTGTACCACTTGCCAGTCGATTGAAAAGCCGGTACAATATCGCTCGATTGCACATCAAAATTGCCCAAAACCGTTACACTCAAATTAGCATCTTGAATGTGAAAAGCCTTGAGATACCCTTGTGCTAAATCAGTTTCGCTGTAATTTGTGGTTTTAAAAGCCGAATTAGACTTTCTCAAGTGGATTAAATTACGAGTAATATTGTACAAACGCTTGCGGTTATTGTCTTGTAAATATTCCCAATTAATCGGTTTATTTCCCACTCTTCCATTAAAATCAATGCTAATATCATAGCCCAATTCCCCAAATTGCCACAACATACGCGGGCCCGGTACCGCATAAAAAAAAGCCGACGCCAACTCAATGCGTTTTAAAGCTGTAATCGGATTTTTAGTGGAATAATTGCCCAATGAATTACCGAATTGTAGGTTTTTAGCCATCAGTCGCTCTTCGTCATGGCTTTCCATAAAAGCGATGTGTTTATCGTGCTTGGCATCACTCCAGCCGCGTGATTTTGCTGCCGTCCAAGTCAAACTATTCCCTGTCCAACCCATAGTAGCTTCGTTAAAATCCCGATTACCATTTGCCCAAACCATCATGCCCGCGTTGGCTAAAACTGTTTCCTCACTGTTATCGCAAAAATGCTCTAAAATAGTGTATGCATTAGGCGATGCCGTTTGTACAGTTTGGTGATAACTTTTTAAAATATCAATTCGGCTTTGGTCATAATTAGATGCGGTACTTTCAGTGCTTGGATTTTGAGTAAAACCCTTAGTCAAATCGAAGCGATAACCATCAATTTTGTATTCAGTTAGCCAATATTTTAAACAGCGATTCACGTAGTTTTTAGTAAATTCACTTTCATGGTTCATATCAAAACCCACATTGTACGGGTGTTTGGCGTCCGTATTCAGCCAAGGATTGGTTGCAGATGGTTTTCCACCTTCCAAATACATTTTAGCCAAGGGACTTTGACCAAATGCATGGTTAAAAACCACATCACAAATGACTGCAATGCCGTTTTCATGGCATTTATCCACTAATTCTTTGAATTTATCTGGTGTGCCATAATATTTATCCAAAGCCATGTGATAGGATGGATTATATCCCCAACTTTCATTGTTTTCGTACTCATTTATGGGCATTAATTCTATGGCGTTGATGCCCAAATTTTTAAGATAAGGCAGTGTATCTATCAAAGTTTGGTAGTCATGCCTTGAAATAAAATCCCTTAAAAGCAATTCATAAATCACTAAATCCTTTTTTTCGGGGCGTTGAAAATTATTCACTTTCCACGAATAAGCCGTTTTACCGGGCTGAATTACCGAAACTTGACCAGTCGTTTTAGAAGGAAAATTAGGGAGATTTGGAAATGTCAAAGATGAAATAGAGTTGTCGTTGGACTTATCCAATATCATAGTACTGAGGGGGTCAGCCACGAGGATAGTCCCTTCCACCAAATACTGATAAGTGTAGGTTTGCCCGGCGGTCAGCCCCGTAAGCGTCAGCCACCAAGTCTTACCGTCCACACTTTTTTTCATTAAATACTTATTATCAATCGCAAAATCATTAAAACTTCCTAAAACGTACACTGATTGCTTATTGGGTGCTTGTAAAAGCAGAGTGACTGTATCTTTTGAAACGTAATTTGCACCCAATTCCATACCTGCAGGTGGATTAGCAACGGTGACATTTGGCGATACGATGTATGTAAACGAAGAAGAATCTACATTGCTTCCATTTACCGCCTTAAAAGTAACAAGGTGTACCCCATCAGTATTGACGGTTATGGACTTGGTTAATTCTTTAGAATTTGTTGCCGAAGCAATATTGACCCCATTATCGGTCAAAGTTAACGTTGAAGCGAGTGATGTAGCCCCTTTTACTTCAATATTCTGATTCAAAGTAGTAAAAATGGTGCTTGCTGTGGGATTTAAAATAAGGGTTTTCAAAGCACTTCCATCGGAATAAACATCGTAATAAATATCCCCTCCTGCCGCGGTTTTGCCTTCTTTACTACCATTAGCATTTCTAAAAACAAAAGCCAATTTTAGTATTTTATCCGCTGCGGGAACACCGTAAAAAGAGCGAATTCCAGGAATATTCAAAGTATAAATACCGTTACCCACTGAAGTCATTTTCATGGTGGCGTTATTGGTTGTCCAAGGGAATTTAACGTATTTCCAATCACTCAATGATGTACTTCTATCCGTTATGATACCCGAATGGGCATAGATATCGCCCGTTTCATTCACCAAACCACGGCTACCTTCATTGGCATTAAAAGTAATAGTAATATTTTCAGTGGGTGAAGGAAAAACCGGATTGCAAGTCACTTGGGCTTGAACCTGAAATTTAATAAAGGAGAATAAAAGGGTTAGTACAAAGATGTTTTTTTTCATGTCATTCTGATTGATGTTATAAAATTGGGTTGAATTTAACTTCATACATTTTAAAATAAACACAAATATAACCGACAAGTTTGAAGCTTATGTACCACTTTAGTAATTTTTTAAGCCACTCCTTTTTTTTAACTAAAACAAAATTGAACGTATTAGAGCAATCTCAAATATTTTGAGGGTGCAACCAAAATTTGTAGAAAAATACTTGAAAGCATAGTTAGAAGCACAACTACGTGTATGTTACCACGAATTTTACGAATTTACGAATTTTACCAATCTACATGTTGACAAAAAATTATATCAAACCCGCCTGTCGGCAG
>JANMYC010001054.1:0-2282 GCA_031381715.1 Saprospiraceae bacterium | reverse complement strand
CGAGGGGTCAATTGTTTAAATAAAAGCGAATTCGTCGGATGATTGCCTTTAAATACTTTAAATGGCACTAACTTTTCATAATCAGATTTCTTTTTACCCGCTTTTTCAAATTCGGCAATTACCTCCTCTTCAGTTTTACCTGCCATCAAGGCTTGAGTTTGAGCAAAAAAGTTAGATAATAATAATGTGTGGTGCTCACCGATTGGATTATAGCTGATGGCTGGCGCCAAAAAATCGCACGGAATCAAGCGCGTACCTTGGTGTATCAATTGATAAAATGCGTGCTGCCCATTCGTACCCGGCTCACCCCAAATAATGGGACCCGTTTGGTAAGTTACATCTTCACCGTTTCTATCCACGTATTTGCCGTTGCTTTCCATATTCCCTTGCTGAAAATAAGCCGCAAATCGGTGCATATATTGGTCATATGGCAATATGGCTTCGGATTCCGAGCCATAGAAATTGACATACCAAACGCCAATCATTGCCATTAAAACAGGCATATTACGCTCAAATGGAGCAGTTTGAAAATGCTTATCCATGGCATGAAAACCCTCCAAAAGCTGTTTAAAATTATCAAAACCGATGGATAATGCAATGGATAAACCAATAGCAGAAGTCAATGAATAACGACCGCCTACCCAATCCCAAAAGCCGAACATATTATCGGGGTTAATCCCGAATTTTACGACATCTTTTTCATTAGTGGAAAGCGCAATAAAGTGCTTTTCAATGTGTTTTTCATCTTTTGCAATATCCAAAAACATTTGACGAGCCGAGTGGGCGTTCGCCATAGTTTCTTGCGTGGTGAACGTTTTAGATGCTATTAAAAAGAGCGTGGTTTCAAAATCAATCACTTTTGAAACTTCTGCTATGTGCGTAGCATCCACATTGGAGACAAAATGGAGTTTCAAATGATTCGCAAACGGCTTCAAGCTCTCAGTAACCATCACGGGACCCAAATCCGAGCCACCAATCCCAATATTCACAATATCCGTAATGGGCTTGCCCGTAAAACCTTTCCAACTGCCCGAGATCACCTTTTGGCAGAATTGCTCCATTTTTTTCAAAACCGCTTTCACGTCAGGCATCACATCTTTGACATCTACGAGCACCGGCTTATTAGAGCGATTACGCAGCGCGGTGTGTAAGACTGCCCTATTCTCAGTTTCATTGATAACCTCACCTTTAAACATGGCATCAATGGCTGCTTTTAAGCCACACTCTTTAGCCAATTTAGTCAATAAAGTCAATGTCTCGTCAGTGATGATATTTTTGGAATAATCCAATAAAATATCCTCAAAACGCAGGGACATTTGCTCGAAACGCTTTGGGTTTTCGGCAAAAAGCGTTTTCATCTCTACGCCTTTTACTAATTTATAATGTTTGGTTAATTTACGCCAAGACTTAGTGGTGGTTGGATTTATCTTAGGAAACATAATACTTATATTTAAGGTGTAAAATGTGGCGCAAAAGTAGAAAAAATGAAATGGAATCGAGTAAGTAGGCGTTTAAAAATAATCACTATTTTCTGTCGGGCTGAAAATCATTTAAAATGAACGGCATTGGCATTGCTCCCGAAAACTATGAAAACGTCTTCGCCATGTTCTGGCGTCTGCACTCACAATCTGAATTTGATGGTACAGATATTGGTTTAGCGTTCTGTATGCGCATCGTAGAAACCTATGGTGGTAAAGTATGGTTAGAATCCACGCTCGGCGAAGGCACAACATTCTATTTCACATTACCCAAAGCCAAAAGACTCGCTTTAGAAATGGCTGCATAAATCACTGGTTATCAATGTTTTAATATTAAAAAAGCCTTTTCATTCAGTAATTCTGCATTTGAAAATTTTAAGCCTAAATTTTGATATACCCCCTCAGTATTTAGAGCATTTTCGGGTAAAACCTTCTAAAATAGAAGCTCAACTTTCCATCCTGAGGACTCGGGAGAAAACTTTTGGAAAGTTTTTACCCAAATGCGGAATTGCTGCCCTTCATTTTAGCGATGAAAGGGCTTTTTACTTAAGGGGTATTTAAAAAGACAAAAGCACGTCTGTACGAATACAAACGTGCTTGATTACCATAAATTTTAAATAGAATAAATCAATTTTAGTTCTTTACATGATAGTATTTCACAGTCGTTTGGATACCTAAGATTTCAGTTGAAACAGAAGTAACAAACGAATCAAAAGATAATGATTCAACTTGATAAGTCTCGCTACTATTAGCATCAGACATAGTTAATTTTGTCTCATTTTCCGAGAAAATCCAAGTCCCTTT
>JANMYC010000998.1:0-1977 GCA_031381715.1 Saprospiraceae bacterium | reverse complement strand
ATTGGCTTTGCCATACGCTTTATGGTGCGCTTTTATCACTATTAAAATACTAAAATTCGACTTTAAAATACCCTATATCACCACTTTAGCAGCGTGGGGTTTCCTAACCAATGCCGCGATTTGGTGCGTTTTCGACCGTTTAAACTTTCAGCCGTGGAACTTTTCACCGTGGATAGTGCTACTGACAGGCGCCCATTTCCACTACGCAGGTTTTGCATTGACCCTCAGTTTAGCTTTATTTTTAAATGAAAACCCGAAGGATATTTTATTTAAAAACTGTAGTAGAGCTATTTTAGCAGGCGTTGTTTTAACAGCTATCGGCATTACCACCACACAGTTAGGTCTCCCCATTATCATTGAAACATTTGCCAGCGTGTGGATGGCATTAGCCGCTTTTAGTGTCGGATGTGCTGTTATACTGAGAGCCTGCCCCCCCCGAGTACTCGGGGTCGGGGGGTATGCTGAAAAAGGTACGGTCAAATGGATGTGGATAACGGGTGGAATATGCCTCACTTTGGGCATGACCTTAGCATTAGTCTATGCTTTAAGGCATTTTATTATCATTGATTGGTTGGGTATTCCCAATATGCAAGCCGTACACGGTAGTTTAAATGCGTTGGGATTTGGAACTTTGATGATTTTAGGGTGGAGTTTTAAAGGTAAAAATTAATTTCTATTTCTTATTCTTCACGTAAGTAAGCACCCCTTTACGCGCCATATCACGAAACTTCAGTTGCGCAAATCGATACAAAGTGGATTCATAAATATCATTTATCAACGAAAAATTGAAGTAAAAAATGATATTTATTGGGTTAACGGTAAAAAGCAAGCCTCTATCCCGCATAGCCCGCCGAATCAAAGCAAAGGGTTTTCTTTCTTCATTTTCAAAAAGAACATCAGCCTTTGTACCAAATATTTGCTTATTGTATTGGGTTAATTTTCGGACGTAGGGTAGGTAAATTTTATTGAGCAAAACAGGTTTTGCTTTGGTACTTGCCCAATAAAAACCAGATTGAACTAAATATTTATGGACTATTTTAACGTTTGAAAAATGGTAAAAAATAAGGGGCAAATCGTTGGAATAAATGCGATTATCCCTACTGCTCAATTGATATTGATTCACATTCCACAGCGCCAAGTTGACATCTGGGGTTTCTAAAATCATCAGATTTTCACCGTACGTCGAAGGCCAACTTTCAAGGTATTTTTGATCTGCAAAACGGTCGTAGAGCGCATCATGATGGTTAAAACACCAATTTATGCATTGTTTACGCCAATTTTCTAAGCAATTTTTACCAATTGAATCGTTTCTGAAAGCTTGAAAACTGACATTATAAATGCCTGTTTCGTGCCAATGACTGCCCAAATCTGGTGAAAAATGGTGCGATGTAATCAAAATCGAATACGCCGCAAATTTTTTCAATATTTTAAAAGGATCAGCATAAAAATATAAATCAGCATCTATGGAACATATATAGGGCAAATCAGGATATTTATTCAACAAATAAAGCGGTAAACAAGGACTTATCGTGAAATAATATTCCACTTTTGAGCGATTATTTTTACAAAAAAACAGTTCCTTATCGCTTTCTTCAAGCGCTGAAAGGGGAATGAGTTCAACATTTTTCAAACGTTGATCCGTCAAATATGTGAAAGTGAACTCATCCAAACACAATATGTATAGATGAAATTCAGAAGAATTCTTTAAAAGAGATTCGTATAAAGCTAAGCCTCGTGATAAGTAATTCTTATCAAAAAGGGTACAGAAACGCATCATGACTGAATGTAAAGGTGTTAGTTTTAGCTAATGATATTATGTAATGTTCGTTCTAAAAATAAACTATATAATAATGTGTAATAATCTGCTAATCAATTATTTACCCCCTCAGTATCAGGGGCATTTTTAGTCAAAATTAACCCTTTCCAATGATTTTTACACCCATTTACCCACACGACATCATCATAAGGCGTAAACTC
>JANMYC010000919.1:0-7443 GCA_031381715.1 Saprospiraceae bacterium | reverse complement strand
GAAACTGGTGTTAGGCTAAGTAGAAATAAAAGGGCAGCACCCCTCAGTATAAAACACATCTTTGATTTCATTTTTCAATATTTTACACAAAATTAAACCTAATTTCGATTTTCGTTAACGTTTTTAACTATTTAGACACGGTCTAACCATTAAATACACCACTGGACCTGTTATTGAAACGTACAACCAAACCCAATATACCCAACGCGACATGGCCTTGTGCTTTTCGACTTGCATTGTAAAACCCCTAATATATGTAAATAAAATAAAAGGAAAACTCATCGCAGCTAAAACTACATGTGTCACTAACAAAATAAAATAGACCGTACGTATTGTTCCTTCTCCACAATATTTTACCTCCGGCGTAGTGAGATGATAGACAACGTACATCAACAGAAATAAAAATGAAAGAGTCAATGCCGTTGTGATCATTTTTTTATGCTCAGCAATTCTCTTTTGGCGTATAAAATAGAGCCCAAGCAATAAAAAAACAGCAGCTAAAGCATTTGTAAACGAATAAATAGCAGGTAAAAAAGAGAAATCAATGCCTAAATCGAGCCGTGGTATTTCTCGCATCACCGCTACCAAACCAACTACTGCAATGGACACTATAACCGCAATTTTATTAAGCTTTTTAGCCAAAACAATATTTTCCATAAACTTTTAAATGACCTTTGATTTATAATTTTTTCTGCTCTTTCTTTTCAACGTCTATTTTCCTCTTAATCGGCATTACAGAAATATGCTCAACGAGTAATCTTCTATCTTCGTTTTTTCTTATATCATAGAATCTCCTGATAACTCCAGTCGTATCTATCAAAGATATATTATAATCATTGGGAACTTTCATCTGTATGGCCAAATCATTCCCCCCCCTCAGTAAATGCCAGATTTCCTTGTCCTTACTATTCAATTGATTGACAAAATTGTGGTAATAGGCGGAATCATTATTGGTATCAAATGTAAGAAATTGCAAATTGTCAACTTCCTCTCTGAATTGCTCAGTTTTTACAATTGGTTTTAAAGTATTAATCAACTCTTCCCGATTAGCCGATGAGGTAAATGAAACAACCAAAACTTTTCCCTTTACCGTATTAGTAGTGACGGTATCATTGTTCCAACCAACTGTATTAAAATCCCCAATCTTTCCCAGATTATTTTTTATTCCGCTATAAAATGCTTTGCCTGATTTTGCGCCATATACATTTACTAGAAATGAAACTGCAGGCAAGCCAACCACAACACCCACTAATAAAGCCGTCTGAATTTTACGCCATTTAATTTGGCGTGGAGTCTCGTTATTCATTACACTTTTTTAAAAATAGAAACAAAAAATTAGGAAGAATGTTGAAAGATTGGGACAAAAAAGAGGCGGAACAAAATGTACCGCCTTTTTTTTATCAATTTGCTTGATTAAGCTGAATCTGTTTGGTATCGGTCATACCTATCGGCTTTGTAGTGGGCTTTACAACCGCTTCATTCTTCTTCAAAATCAACTCTCTCCTAGCCCCCCAAGAACTTCCTTCTTGGAAAAATGCAATAATTGCCCAAACAAGTAAAAAGCAAGGCAAAATCACGCTCATTGCCAGACCCTTCACTTCGTAAGCCATGTGCATAAAATGATATACAATGAAATAAGCTTTATATAAACTGAAGCCAATCATGACTGGATACATTAACCATTTTGGTAAATGAAACCCTTCAACTATATGCCCATTTCCTAAAAGAGCAATTGCTACTTCTATCAAAGTGATTGCAGCCAAGAGACCCAAGCCCCTTTTTACTACTGCTATACCTTCTTCGTAACTGACCATCTTTACTATTTTTTATATTTAAAAGTAATATTTTTCGTCTGCTTGCCCGTCAAAAGGCTAATTCTACAACTTGCTTACATGGATTGTATTATTATAGTAAATAGAACACCAAGAACACAAACACCCATACTAAGTCTACAAAGTGCCAGTAAAGTCCTATTTTTTCGACCATCTCGTAATGATTACCTCGACGATGATACAGACCACTCGCTGCGTTAATCATAATAATCAAGAGAAAAGCTACACCTGATAATACGTGGAAGCCATGAAACCCCGTTATGAAAAAGAACAAAGCTCCAAAAGCTGTAGGGCCAAACGTCAATCGTGGGTTGTCTTGACCTGCAGGTGTTTCTACTACTTTACCATCAACCATGGGCTTGTATTCACGTTTTACAAACTGCAGTACACCCTCTTTATTGTATATTTTCTCTCCAGTTGTATGATCTGTCTCGGCGTGCATAATATAGCCTTTACCCTTTTGAAACTTTTCAGGCTCTACACCTTTGGCATAAGGATCTCCATGCTCGTCCATTAAATAAACACCATCTGTTTCGTGACGACCAAATGGATTGCGTGTTACTGAAACGTTTTCACCTTGAATCAAGGTTGTCCATTCCCAAGCTTGGCTACCTAAAAAAACTGCGCCACCAATTATAGTCCAAAGCATCCATTTCACCACACCTGATTGATTGCCTTCATGACCTTCTTGTACTGCCCTCACCATAGTAACCGAGCTTAGAATTAAAACAAAAGTCATGAATGTTACAAAAATGAGTGGGGCATGTCCCGAATAGAAAGGTACCGATTGAAACACAAAGTCGGGCACAGGCCATGTGGGCATGCTAAAGCGTAGAGTGCCGTAAGCAATCAAAAATCCTGCGAAAGTAAACGCATCCGAAACTAGGAAATACCACATCATCAGCTTACCATAGCTGGCTTTGAAAGGCTCTTTTCCACCTTCCCAAAGTTCTTGTGAAGGTTCTTCGCCGTGACCGTGATGCAAGTCCTTTTCTACTGTCAAATCTGAAGCCATTATAAATTAGTTATTTTTGACTATGTTTAAAGTTTAATTTTCAATTAAAGGGTAGTATTTTAACTTTGTAATAAAAGGAACACTAATAAATATATCCACAATAAATCTACGAAATGCCAATACGTAAGAGATAACTCGAATCTCAATTTCCTTTTTGGTGTTGGTCTGAACTTTAAGGCGAAGGCGTGTGTCAATGCTACCGCCAGAACACCGATTCCACCTAAAACGTGAGCAGCATGAAAAGAAGTGAACACAAAGACGAAATCCCCTGAAGGATTTGTTCTCAAGGGAACACCTATGTCTTTCATCGCCAACCAGCCAGCATATTGTAAACAAACAAAGGCAATACCTAACAAGGCAGTTAAAACCAATAATATTTTGTAAGGCTTTTCTTGTTCCTTTTTGAAAGCTGAATATGATGCCTGCATAGTTAGGCTACTCAGTAATATTACAAATGTACTTGCGAAGAAGATATTGGGAAGTTTGAATTCTAACCAATTGCCAGCCGCTTGCCTGACCACATAGGCACTTGTCCATGCAGCAAACATCATTGTAATGCTACCACAGCCCAACCACAGAGCAAATTTCCAAGGATGAATTTTGTTTCTTTTATTTTCAAAAGTCGCTTCCATTATCTAATATTTTAGATACCCCTCAGTATCCCACAATAGGAATTATATTTTATCGAAAAATAAGCCCACAAGGGCTAAAGGTAAATAAGCAATTGCATAAAACATTTGAGCCAACGCTGCTTTCCTATCACACTGTTTGTAAAGTTTCCACGCAAAATAAGCAAAAGCAAAAGCCAAAACTGTCAAATAAATTGCAGAAACTACCCCTGTTACGCCCATATAGTAAGGCACCCAACTGATTGGAATCAGTAATAGTGAATAAATTATTGACTGTTTGCCTGTGTTGCTATCCTTTTCACCATTTTTTGACGGTAATAATTTGAAACCTGCTTTTTTGTAATCTTCATCTGCTAACCAAGCAATAGCCCAAAAATGAGGAAACTGCCATATAAATTGTAGCGCAAATAAAGTCAACGCCAAAGCTGTTAGTTTCCCATCTTGAGCTGCTGTGCAACCAATTACCATGGGTAATGCACCAGGAAAAGCCCCAACAGTAACGCATACGTTAGATACTCTTTTGAGCGGTGTGTAAACGAAAGCATAAGAAATCAACGAAACCATTCCTAAAAATGCTGTAAAAGGATTGAATGAAGCTAAAAGTGAAACACCTAAAAAGCACATTACGCCTGATACGATTGTTGCCTCTGACACACTCATTCTTCCGGCCGCGATAGGTCTATTTTCAGTCCTTTTCATTAAGCGGTCATATTTTATTTCTAAAATTTGATTTAAACCACTTGCAGAACCAGAAGTTAAGAGCCCACCTAAAAATAATATCGCAATTTGACTCAATTCTATTTTTCCTTCTAAGGCTATCATGTAAGCCATTACTGCTGAAAAAACGACAGTTAGAGATAGCTTGAACTTCATCAAAATCCCATAATCTTTTATTTTATCTAAAACAAAGGTTATGGGATTTAATTTGGCAGTATTTATTAAAGACACGTTGACGTTATTTTATATTTATCAGAATACCATTTTTCTTTTAAATCGGACAGAATTAATGATCACCCGCAGATTCTCCCTCTTTCATTGGCTCGATTTGAGGAATGAATTCTACGCCATCCTTACCATAATCATAAGCCCAACGGTGTACAACTGGTAATTTATCACCCCAATTACCATGTCCTGGTTGAATATCTGTAGTCCACTCTAAACTGTTTGATTGCCAAGGGTTTTTGTCAGTAACTTTTTTACCTTTCCAAATACTCCAAAAGAAGTTAACTACAAAAAGAACTTGTAGAGAAAAAACAATGATTGCTGCTGTAGTAATAAATTTGTTTGTATCACCGAAGCCTTTGAATGCATCGTACGTTTCGAAGCTGTAATACCTGCGAGGTACACCTGCCAAGCCCATGTAATGCATTGGCCAAAATATAGCGTAAGAGCCAACTAGAGTACCCCAAAAGTGTATTTTACCCAAGGTCTCGTTCATAAAGCGCCCATACATCTTAGGAAACCAGTTATAAATACCCGCAAACATTCCAAAGAAAGCCGCAATACCCATAACAATGTGAAAGTGAGCTACGATGAAATATGTGTCGTGCATAGGGATGTCAATAGCTGAGTTACCTAAAAATATACCAGTTAGACCACCCGAAATGAACATTGAAACGAAGCCTATCGCAAATAACATTGCTGAAGTAAATCTTACATTACCACCGTACAAAGTCGCAATCCAGTTAAATACTTTAACCGCAGATGGCACTGCAATTATCAATGTAAATAATACGAAAAAATTAGAAATGAATGGGTTCACACCTGACATAAACATGTGATGCGCCCAAACTATGAATGATAAAAACGCAATTGCCAAAATTGAATATACCATAGCTCTGTAACCAAAAATTGGCTTACGAGCGTGTACAGAGAGCACTTCAGATACAATACCCATTGCAGGTAAAATGATTATATATACCTCTGGATGACCCAAAAACCAAAATAAATGCTGATATAGCACTGGTGTTCCGCCCACATGATCAAGTGCCTTTCCACCGATAAAAATATCACTCAAGTAGAAACTGGTTCCTAAACCTCTATCGAACATCATCAAGAAAAATGCTGATGCCAGTACAGGGAAGGACAATAAGCCGATTACTGCCGTGATGAAAAATGACCACATAGTCAATGGCATGCGCCACATTGTCATACCTTGAGTACGCAAATTGAGGATAGTTGTAATGTAATTAATACCACCTAACAACACTGAAACAACGAATAACACAAGGCTCACTACCCATAAAGTCATACCCGCGCCGGAACCTTCAGAGGCTTGAGGCAATGCTGACAAAGGTGGGTATGCCGTCCAACCACCAGCGAACGGACCTGTACTTAAAAATAAAGAGTAAAACATAACAACACTGGACAAGAAGAAGAACCAGTAAGATAACATATTTAAGAAGCCCGACGCCATATCTCTCGCTCCAACTTGCAACGGAATAAGCAAGTTTGAGAAGGTTCCCGATAAACCAGCTGTCAAAACAAAAAATACTAGAATAGTGCCGTGCATTGTTACCAAAGCATAATAAAACTCTGTATCAAGCTTTCCAATCCCAGTTTCAGCACTTACGACTATCCACTTTCCAAGTAATGGACGTAGCCAAGCCAAATCTGCCTCGGGAAAACCCAACTGCAAACGAAAAACGATTGACATAGCTGCACCTATTAACGCCCAAATCATCCCTGTAATCAGAAATTGCTTTGAAATCATCTTATGGTCAGTACTAAACACGTAATGTGAAATGAAATTAGACTGATACTTATCGCCATGATGGTGGTCATGAAAACCATCATTCCAACCTGTCTCTTCAATCATTACCTCAGGATCCTGATACGTTAAATTTTCCATTGTAAAAATATTTTTTAATTTAAATCCGATTCCAATATAGGAGTTCAGTTTTATTTTTCTTTGTCAGAAGGGTAATATTTTAATATTGGGTTCCTGAAGAATCAGGACGTTACACTATTTACTTCGATAATACTTTCAACTCTGTCCTTCTGTTAGTTAGCCTTCCGTTCGGAGTAGCATTATCTGCAATAGGCTTTGTATCACTGTAACCCACGCCTGTCATTCTCTTCCCATCAATGCCTTTGCTTGCTAAATAAGCAACAACAGCCTTGGCTCTTGCCTCTGATAATGATTTATTTTTAGCCGGATCTCCTACATTATCAGTATGACCGTCTACTTCAATAGTCATTTTGGAATCCCTAGTCATTGCTGCTACAGCAATATCTAACTCATTTGAAGACTCAGGTGTCAGAGTTGCTGAACCACTAACAAAATTAACGTGTTTAAGGTTTAAAACCTCCCCTACTTGAGCACTTTCTACCGCTGCTGCTGAAAATTCAACTGGGACTTTGACCTCACTTGTTTTGGCTTCACCTTTATACCATGTGTATTTGCCTGCCTCAACCTTATCTTTTATATTGGTCTCAAATGCGCTCTTTTGAGTTCCTAACCATTTCTGGTACTCCTCGTCAGATACAATTTTAACCAGCTTTCTCATTGAAAAATGACCTGTACCACAAAGTTCAGCGCAAGCCAACTCATAGTTAAACACTTCCCACTTTTTGGCTCCATTAGGCTCTGCTGGATCCGCTGGTACATTATATTCTGGATATTTTTTTAGCTCCATTCTGTACTCCTCTGTGCTAAACTTGGGCGTGAATACAAAATATGTAGGTAACCCTGGAATTGCATCCATTTTTACTTGAAAATGAGGTAAGTAGAAATTGTGCAAGACGTCCCGTGCAGTGATACGAACCCTTACCTTCTTACCCTTTGGTAAAACAATTTCATCAGCGAGGAAATCATCCATACTCTTAGGGTCATTGTAGTCTATGCCCAACTCATTAACACCTGGCACAATATTTCTGAAATATTTTGTACCCAACGCATTGTCGCTACCTGGGTATCTCAAAGCCCAAGCAAATTGATAGCCAGTAGCTTCAATCTCAATTACAT
>JANMYC010000903.1:0-10254 GCA_031381715.1 Saprospiraceae bacterium | reverse complement strand
GAAGCGTCAAAAACAACCGTATCACCCAAAATCGCTTTCGGTTTGGATGTTTTAAAACTGGCAACTGGCAAACCATTAGAAGCCAAAGGATTCGTCATTTTAAAATCATCAAAATAGACTTTTCCACTTGACGAACCACCGTTGATATTGATTTCTAAACGGGTAAAATCCTTATTAGATAGGGTTGAAATATCGAAAACACAATCCGTCCATGCACCGGCTGTGAGCATGAAATTATAATTAGGAGCCCAATTCTCACCTATCACTTGGCTACCATTCCACACCTTTATATACACACGTGCGGCAAAATCCGAGCGAATTTTAAAAGTCAAATCGGTATTATTTGCCCTAAAGTTTTTAACCGTTGAAAATGCCAAATAAAACGCCGCCCAATCGCCCGAAGGTTTATTAAAAAAGCCCACCTTATTACTTGGATTCGTCCCGCTTTTATCCGGATTATCTACCACTTCCACGCCCACAGGGGTGAATGTAGGCGTAGAGGCGGCCGTTTCAAAATCCGCCAGTACGACTTGTGCTTTTATCTCTATTGAAAAAGCAGGGACTAAAAATAGGATGATGGGTAAAAAAAATTTCATATAAAAGAGCTTGTTGTAAATTATTCACAAAGTTGGAAAAAACACCAGATACCAATGGGGGGTAAATGTTTCAAAAATGGGCGTAGATGCCTTATTAAATTCTGATGAACAGTTTTATTTAAAATAAAATGACGCAAAGTTACAAATGTCCCCTATAAATGCAAATTTCGTCAATCACTCTCTTTTTAATATTTGATGACTTTTGTGATGTACTTATTAAAAAGGTATCACTCTATTATGGTTATCAAAAAAGTGCTTATTCTTTATGTTCTCGCACTTCTGCCCACGTGGATATTTTCTCAGACGTTGGTAGATAAAAACGCGACTAAGCGTACCCAACGCCTTTACAAAAATATGCAAAAAATGGCACATGACAGTTCAGTGATGTTCGGTCATCAAGATGATTTGGCTTATGGGGTGGGTTGGAGAAATATTAATGGCAAATCCGATGTACACAGCACACTCGGCGAATACCCCTCAGTATTTGGTTGGGATTTGGGGCATATTGAAGTGGATTCGACGAGAGAATTAGACGGTATTTTATTCACTGACTTGCGAGAATATATCAAAAAGGCTTATAAAATGGGAGCAATCAGTACCCTAAGTTGGCATTTAAATAATCCGGTGTCGGGTGGCTCGGCTTGGGATACAACTATGGCGGTAAAGCATATTTTGAAAGGTGGTAAAGAGCATGAAAAATTCATTTCGTGGGTGGATAAGGTTGCCAAATTTGCGCTGTCTTTGAAATCAGGGATTTGGGGTAAAAAAATCCCCATCATTTTCAGACCCTTTCACGAACACACGGGCAAATGGTTTTGGTGGGGCGATGGCAATTGTACGGCGGATGAATACAAAGCTCTTTGGCGGATGACGGTGGATAGGCTTCGGGCTCGCGGAGTTGATAATTTCATCTATGCTTATTCGCCCGATAATTTTAAATCAAAAGAGCATTATTTGGATTTTTATCCAGGGGACGATTACGTGGATATCCTCGGACATGATTTGTATCACCGCCTCCAACAGCCCGATTCTACTGAATTTTTTATTAAAAAACTCAGTAATAACTTTAAAATAATCTCGGAAATAGCGGAAGAGCATAAAAAAATTATTGCTTTCACTGAAACAGGATTGGAGACCGTTTCGATGCCCAATTGGTGGACAGAAGTACTCTGGCAAGGCATTAAGGATTATAAAATTGCCTACGTATTGGTCTGGCGCAACGGGCGACCGAATCATTATTATGCCCCGTATCCGAACCAAACAAGTGCGGCGGATTTCCAAAAATTCAGCCAACATGAACGAGTCTATTTTTCAAAGAAAGTGAAAGATAAAAAATTGTACAGGTAGCCACGGAACGTGTTAATTATTTTTAAACGCCTACTTACTTGATTACATAAAACGAAACGAAATGAAATTAGCAACTATTGACCTTTTAATCATATTCGCCTATTTAATTACGACAGTCGTAATTGGTTTGGTGATGAAAAAGCGAGCGCAGCAAAGCCAATCGGACTACATGCTGGGCGGTAAAAAAATGCCGTGGTATATGCTCGGCTTGTCCAATGCTTCGGATATGTTTGATATATCTGGGACAATGTGGATGGTGACAATTTGCTTCGTTTATGGCGTAAAAAGTATGTGGATAGTGTGGTTATGGCCTGTTTTTAACCAAATTTTCCAGATGATGTACTTATCCAAGTGGCTGCGCCGCTCGAATGCTTCTACAGGCGCGGAATGGTTGCAAACCCGTTTTGGTTCGGGTAAAGGTTCTGAGTTATCACATATTATAACGGTGGCTTTCGCACTGATTGGTTGTTTGGGGTTTTTGGCTTATGGCTTCGTGGGCTTGGGTAAATTCATTGAATTGTTCTTGCCGTGGGAAGTGGTCGCGCCTTACTTGCCGTTTTCGTTGACCCCTCAGTATGTGCCACATTTCTATGGTTTAGTGTTCACTTTATTCGCTGTTTTTTACTCCGTTATTGGGGGTATGCAAAGTATTGTGTGGGGCGATGTGGTTATGTACAGTATCATGACAGTGGCTTCCATTTGCATCGCGATTATTGCTATGACAAATTTAAATGGTCAAACGCTGCATATCCCTGAGGGTTGGGCAAACCCATTTTTTGGTTGGAATTTAAACATGGATTGGTCGAGTATCAATCCTGATGTAAATAAAAAAATTGTGGATGATGGCTTTTCGCCGTGGGGTGCATTTTTTATGATGATGGTTTTCAAAGGCATTTTTGCGAGCCTTGCGGGGCCAGCACCCAACTACGATATGCAAAAAGTGCTCTCTACGAAATCACCTGAAGAAGCGTCGAAAATGTCGGGTTTCGTATCCGTCATTCTTTTACCAGTTCGCTACTCCATGATTATGGGTTTTACGGTTTTAGCGATTTTGTATTACGATAAGCTCAATTTGCAATCCGCCACGGGTATTGATTTTGAGCGTATTTTACCTGCTTCCATTGTTCAATTCACACCGCCAATCGTGCGTGGTATTTTATTGGCGGGCTTGATGGCCGCATTCATGGGTACGTTTGCGGGTACACTCAATGCGGCACAATCCTATTTTGTGAACGATGTTTATTTGAAATATATCAATCCAAATGCGTCGCTGCGCCGCTTAATCAACATGAACTATATCGTAGGGCTTTCAGCAGTAGGATTAAGTGTTGTTTTGGGTCTTTTTGCCCAAAATGTGAATGCGCTTTTGCAGTGGATTGCCTCGGCTTTGTATGGCGGTTATGTGGCGGCGAATGTATTAAAATGGCATTGGTGGCGCTTCAATGCCAATGGTTTTGCTTGGGGCATGTTGGCGGGTATTGTGGTGGCATTGATTTTCCCCATTGCTTTGCCTGATGTATTGCCTTTGTGGCTGTTCCCTGTCTTGTTCGCTGTTTCAATGGCGGGCAGTATTCTCGGCTCTTTGATGTCAGAACCGACGGATGATGCTGTATTAAAAAGCTCTTATAAAAATGTTCGTCCGTGGGGCTTCTGGAAACCCATCCACGATAAAGTAGTCGCCGAAGACCCTCTTTTCAAGACCGATGCGAATGTTCGATTGGATATTTTCAATGTGGTATTGGGCATTGTGGCGCAATGTTGCTTGACTTTATTGCCGATGTATTTCGTGCTTTCGATGTCTATGCCCTTGGTTTGGGTTGTTTTAATCCTCGCTGTTTGTGCTTTTATTTTAAAAAAGACATGGTGGGACAAACTCAATACTTCAGATGCCACCCCCTCAGTATCAGACGATACAAAGGCTTGGAAAACGATTGTGGAGGTCGGTAATCAATAAAATACTACCAGTGCTAAACTCAATATCAACATCAAATAATTATTAAACTAAACTAAATTCTAAGAATGATGAAAATAAAAACAACTCAATTATGTTCACCTATACTGTCATGCTTAAGCGTGATGAAGCTAAAAGCTTCAAGGGGGCTACTTTCATTAATGCTTTTAGCATTGATGTCAGCTACCGCTTACAGTCAAGTGACGGGAACTATTTTTGATGAAAACAACAGCCCATTAGTGGGTGCGAGTGTTGTCGTTGAAGGTAAAACGGGCATTGGTGCCTTATCTGACGTGGAAGGGCATTTCAGTTTGGATGCTAAAAAAGGCGATATTTTACTTATTTCCTTTGTGGGTTATGACGCTCAAAGATTAACGGTATCCAACGAAACTGTTTTTAATATCAATCTGCAACCTCAAGCGGCTTTGAATGAGGTGGTAGTAGTGGGGTACGGTGCCGTTAAAAAACGGGATTTGACCGGTTCAGTCGGTTCAGCGAACATCAAAGAGATTTTACAAGCGACTCCTACGAATATCAGTCAAGCTTTACAAGGGCGTTTGGCGGGTGTATTGGTTCAAAAGAATGATGGTGCACCGGGCGCGGGCGTGAGCATACAAGTACGCGGAGCGAATTCATTTTCGAGCAATACGGAGCCGCTTTATGTCATAGATGGTATTCCGTTTTCTTCGGGTGGTGGTGCTTCATCTGGCATCGTCGGTGGGGGCACGGATGGAACAAGCCAAAATGCCAATCCATTATCGTTCATCAATCCGAACGATATTGAATCCATTGAAATATTAAAAGATGCATCGGCTACGGCTATTTATGGCTCACGGGGTGCGAATGGCGTTGTTTTAATCCGCACTAAAAAAGGTGCTGGCGAGGGTCAAAATTCTTTAGAATTTGTAGCTAATTTCGGGGTTTCAGCGGTGAGTAAGAAGATAAAAATGGCGAATGCCTATCAGTATGCTTCTTATATGAACGAAGGAACGATTAACGGCAAGTTATATGAAGGTAGAAACTATGACCGTTTGCCTTTCCCGGGTCTTCAACGGGCGGATACGCTTTTCAAAGACAATGTGAATAGAGTGGGCATTGAAAAAATAACGCCTTTTTATGAGCCTAAACCAGAGGATTATCAAACTGGTTTGACGGCTACTTTGTACAATGATTTGAAAGTAGAAAATTTTAAGGGAACAGATTGGCAAGACCAAATTTTCAGAAACGCCCTTACTAAGGATTATTCGTTGACTTACAGAGGCTCGAATAGAGAAGGTTGGTATTCCGTTTCAGCCAATATGCTCAATCAAGATGGTATTATTGAAAACTCAAATTTCAATAGATACAGCGTTAGAGCGGCTATTAACCATAAGTTCAACAATTGGATTACAGTAGAAAGCAATACGAATTTCACAAAATCGAGCAATAATTTCGTGCCCACCAACTCAGGTAGTGGCTCGGGCTCGGGTTTACAGGGTATTTTGAGAACGGCTTTGGTTTATATTCCGACCAATCAATTATTTGACCCATCTGAAAATCCAGCTAAAAATGATGAGCTGTTTTGGTTGATGGCAAATCCTTCTTTCTATGTGACCAATTTAAAAAATGACTTGTCCTCTAATCAAATTTTTTCTTCCAATTATGTTGAATTGCAGCTTTTACCATCTTTGAAATTCAAGCAAAACATTGGTTTTAATTATAATTTGAGTGAAAGAGAGCAATATTATGGCAGATTACTCCCCGAAGGTCGTTCACCAAGGAACGGTTTAGCGGGCAATAACTCGGGCACGTGGTATTCCACGACGTTGGAATCTCTCTTGTCTTTTGATAAAGAGTTGGCTAAAAATCATAGATTTAGTGCAGTGGGAGGGGCTACGAGAGAGTTTTGGACATATAAATATTTCAATGCTTCGGCAAGTAATTTTCCGGATGATTTGACGCAATCTTATAATTTCAAGCGGGGTGCACAAAATACGTATTTGCTTGAAAGTGGTCGTTCAGAAGGTGGCATTATTTCATTTTTAGGACGGGCGAACTACGATTTTAAAGGTAAATATTTAGCAACCGCTTCTTATCGCCGTGATGGTACAACCAATTTTGCAGCAAATCATAAATGGGCTAATTTCTACTCATTTGCTTTGGGTTGGAGACTTTCAGAAGAAAAAGTGATTAAGGATTTAGGCTTTTTTGATGATTTAAAATTGCGGGCTGGCTATGGTCAAACGGGCAATCAATCCATCGGGCCTTACCAAACGCTTGACCAATTACAACCGCTCAACGGTGTTTTAAATGGTAGCCAAGTGCCGGGTCTTGTGGAAGGCTATCGCCCGGGCAATCCAGATTTGTTCTGGGAAACCACCAACCAATATAATGCGGGTATTGATGCGGCTTTCTTTAAAAACAGATTGAATATCACAGTAGATGCCTATCAAAAAAAGACGATTAATCTTTTAACGGATGAGCAAACACCACCGAGTTCAGGTTTTACAACTAAGTATAAAAATGCGGCTTTTATCACGAATAAAGGCTTAGAATTCTCTTTTAATGCTTACATGTTACCGAATAATGCACCATTTCAATGGATTTTATCGGGTAATACTAGCTCGAATGTCAATCGCATTGGCGGGCTTGAAAGCGACCAATATGCCAATGATTTGTACTACAATGTCAATCAGTTATTCCTTCGCCGCAATGGTTTTCCAATAGGTATTATTTATGGTTTAAAAACGGATGGTTTTTACGATAATATTGCCGAAGTGGTGGCAGACCCGTCAAAAGCAGGCTTATCAGAAGCAAGCCAAAGGGAATTGGTGGGTGAAATCAAATATTTAAATACCGATTCAGACCCGACAAAAATCAATGAAAAAGACCGTGTTATCATCGGAAATACCAATCCTGACTACACATTTGGTTTGAATAATACTTTCACGTATAAAAATTTCAATTTCAGCTTTTTTGTCCAAGGTGTGCAAGGCAATGATATTTTGAATGCCAACTTGTTCGATTTGGTTATTGGCGATGTGCGCAATATTCCAGAAGATGCTTATACCTACCGTTGGACGCCCCAAACCACAGCAACCGCAAAATACCCAAAAGCATGGAGAACGGAACGCCGCGAACGCCGCATCACTGACCGTGACGTAGAAGATGGCTCGTACATCCGCTTGAGAAATGTGAATGTAGGCTATACTTTCAAATCGCCTTTCAAAGGTTTGGCGGCATTGAATATTTATGTCAATGCATCCAATCTTTGGACGAGCACCAAATATAGCTGGTATGACCCTGATGTAAACGGCTTAGGTGGTGGCGGTGGTCGCAGAGGTGTGGACATCAACTCATACCCGAATGCCCGCTCTGTGAATGCGGGATTGAAAGCAACTTTTTAAAAAATATATCCCCTCAGTATCGAGCACTTTCAGAGCATTTTAGGGGGCATTTTAAAGGTTAAAAAACGTATTTTTTGATTAAAAATTTAAAAAATCATGAAAAAATATATCATCGTCGCTCTTCTGATAGCTGCGATTTTTCCGATGAATTCCTGTAAAAAAGACGTGTTGGATGAGAAAGTCTATGATTTTATTTCTCCTGCAAGTTTGGAAGACAGTGAAGCAGGCGCAAGCCTTTTATTGCAAGGCGCTTACACCACACTCAATGAAAATTTATTTCGATACGACGTGTGGCCGCGCATTGGCGATTTCGATTCTGACCACGTAACGGGCCCCAGTTGGGCTTTCGGCTCATTGGGTTCGGGTCAATTTCAAAAAGATTCTTGGATGTATGAAGGCACATGGAATGGTTTATACAAAGTTATTCACCGCTCCAATGTCGGCATCGAAACTGTCGAAAAAATGACTTTTGATGAAACCAAAAGAAAGAATATCATCGGTCAGTTTCAATTTTTGAAGGCGTGGTCTTACTTCCAATTGGTCAGAATGTTCGGTGCAGTGCCGCTTCGCAAAGCGTCTTTGGGGGCAGGAGAAGATGCCCAACAACCACGCGCTGCGGTGAAAGATGTCTATGCTGAAATCATTTCTATTTTAAAATCGGCGGAAAGCAATTTGTATCCGCGCACCAATGCGGCTTTTAAAATAGGTCAAATCAGTAAAGGAGGAGCGAGTGCTTTATTGGCTAAAACTTATGTCACGATAGCTTCGGGCGCGTTGTCCAATGCAACGGTAACGGTGAAAGGTGGAAAAGCTTTATTGTCGGACGGTAAAACGTCCAAACCGAGTCCCGACGTGTTAACTATTACTAAAAAGCAAGTAGCCGGTTTAGAATCTATCAACGCCGCTGAATATTTCAAATTGGCTCGTGATAAGGCAAAAGAAGTGATAAATAGTAAAGAATTTACCTTATTTTCTACTTACGAAGAAATTTGGAATCCAACAAACAGAAATAAAGGGGAGCATATTTTAATGGTACAAGCCCTCAACGGCAGCAGTGCTTTGGGTTTGAGCATCAATACATGGAATCTGGGTTTTGTGGATGGTAAAGGTGAAGTTGCCAACGGTCGCTGGACGGGTATGCGTGACCATTGGTACGAACTTTTTGAAGACGGGGTGGATGATAGAGTCGTGAAAGGTGTTCAA
Source organism: Saprospiraceae bacterium (assembly GCA_031381715.1). GTDB lineage: Bacteria > Bacteroidota > Bacteroidia > Chitinophagales > Saprospiraceae > JAAFJT01. The sequence continues at coordinate 1,771 of JANMYC010000903.1, read as the reverse complement.
CACCGTTGGAAACAGTGGGGCGCAACGCATTATTATCCGCCAAAACACGCTGCCAATGTAACGGCTAAAGACCCTAAATATGGCTATGATGGCTCAGAAGCTAAATGGGATCAACGTGAGTTTTACTACGCAGGCTTGACCAAATTCGGAGCAGTTTCCGATAATAAAATTGATAAAACAGACTATCATTTCCCTCTTTTACGCTACGCCGATGTGTTTTTAATCATGGCTGAAGCCGAAAACGAGTTGAGTACGGGTTCAGCCGATGCTTACTCAGCCCTTAATACCATTCGTACCCGCAGTAAGGCAACACCGGCACCTACGGGTATGAATCAACAGCAATTCCGTTCGTTCGTCTTGGAAGAGCGGGCGCGGGAATTCGCTCTTGAAATGGAGCGCCGGTGGGATTTGATTCGTTGGGGCGTATATCTTGACGTGATGAATTCAATTGATGTGGATGAAAATAATATTGTGAAACGCCGCGAAGCTAAAAATCTTCTTTATCCAGTTCCGATTCAAGAACTGAATACGAATAAATTATTTGGGCCTCAAAACCCAGGTTGGTAACTAAATTTTGCTCTTGGGTTATTGGTCTATGACCCCCTCAGTATAGAAGTGGTTTTTAGACTGATAACCCTCATTTAATCCATTAAAATGATTTAAATTAAAATGAAAAATATAGATTTTAACAGCGTTTTAAAAATAAGCCTTTTTGCCGCGTTTGGAACGCTGACATTCATGGCTTGTGAGAAAAATCTCGTTGCAGCCGACCCTGTTGCAGTTGCGTGCAGCGGCGCACCGACCATGTCTTCGGTGACGATGCCTACCAAACGAGATACCGTTTTAAAAGAAGCTCGAATGACCGATTGGATTATTGTAAAAGGCTCAAATCTATGCACACCAACGGCTTTATTGGTCAATGACGTTGCTGTTGACGTAGCAGAAGTGAGTGCCAGCGGCAATGAATTTACCTTTAAAATACCGAAAGCACTGCCCAAAACGCAGAATAATAAAATTACTTTTACGAATGGTTCGGGTACGGTAACGCTTGATTTTAAAGTCATTGTCCCTGATTTATCGTTCACGGGCTATGGTGGTGACATTGAAGAATATACGCCCGTTGGACAAAATTTGATTATAAAAGGTCAAAATCTTGACCTTTATGGCTACACTTTGGAGGCGACAACAGTTTTATTTGGTACAACTTCCGTGAAACCTACGAGGGTAACGGATTCGGAAGTGCACGTTACCATTCCCGCAGGTACGCCTGCCAACACTGCCGTAAAAGTGAAAAATGCCACTATTGAAAGAGAAGTGCCTATTCGCTACAAAGATACAAGAGGCGTTATTTATGATTTGGATCCGACGAAAGAAGGTTGGACGCCCACCGTGGTTTCAAGTGGTCCGACACCAGGGGCTGTTTCAGGCAACTATTGCGTGATGACGGCCAATTACAAAGATGCTTGGGGCTGGCAAGAAGATATGCACATTGCCGATATGGTGAAACTGGCTGATTTTGGCATTACTCCCGGTACGGCAAATCGCTACGTTGTCAAATTTGAAGTGAATGTGCCGACCGATTGGACATCAAATCCATTTAGACTTTGGTGGAAATCCAAAAGTGGTACCTTCAACTATAATTTCCCATGGGGTGGTAGTTTCAACGGTGCGGCATATAAAACAGCGGGTTGGAAAACTGTAACAATTCCTTTGGCAGATTTTTACTACAGCGAAGACGATGCTGGCGCAAAAAAAGGTCAAAAAGTAACAA
>JANMYC010000884.1:0-6598 GCA_031381715.1 Saprospiraceae bacterium | reverse complement strand
GGCGATAGAAGTACCCCTCAGTACAATGCGCCTTTCGATGGAAAGTTTTAACATTATTAAAGGTATGGCGGAGATTGGCAACCCTAATTCCGTAAGCGACGCGGGCGTTGGGGCATTGTGCACGCGGGCGGCGGTGCGAGGGGCATATTTAAATGTTAAAATAAATATGGGTGGTTTTGAGGATAAAGAATACGTTGAAAAAACATTGAGTGAAGCCGATATAATGGTAACGCAAGCAGACGTTTTAGAAAAAGAGATTTTAGGGATAGTAGATAGTAAGATTTGAAAACAAAAGTAAAAGATGTCCTTTTTTTTAAATATTTTTGTGAAAAGTTGAAATCTAATGAAGCCACTTAAAAAGCATAGGCAAAGTCTCGAAACCGAGCAAAAGGCTCTTGAAATCAATCTTGATGATAGAATTTATGGCACTTTTGCTGAAATCGGTGCAGGGCAAGAGGTTGCACGTTACTTTTTTCAAGTAGGTGCTGCAGCGGGAACTATTGCCAAAACAATGTCCGCATACGACAAAGTTTACTCCGACGAAATCTATGGTAATGAGCCTAACGGGCGTTATGTGTGTGAAAGCCGCTTATATAAAATGCTCGACCATGAGTTTGAGTTGATGGAAAGCCGCTTGAAACATGACCGCCCCAATACTAACTTTTTCGCTTTCGCAGATACCGTAGCGGCTATGAATTTCAGCCGTACTATCAAAGGTGAAGGTTGGCTGGGTTTGCGTTTTCAACTCAGACCAGGCGGTAAAACAAATGACCTTGTTATCCACGTGAAAATGCTGGATAATGACAACAAATTGCAGCAACAAGCAATTGGGGTCTTAGGCGTAAATTTGATTTATGGTGTTTTCAGGTATAGCAATGATGTCGAAATTCTGATTCAATCACTCATGGATAGCCTTCACGGTCGTGTTTCCATTGATATGATTCGCTTGAGTGGACCTGATTTTAATAATATTGATAATCGTTTATTGAGTCTTTGGCTAATCAAGCATAAAATGAGTGATGTGGCTATGTTTGGACCCGATAAGCGCAATTTGCACCCATCAGAGTTTTTATATCGGAAAAATATCCTTGTGGTAAGAGGCAGTTTTCGACCTGTCACCCTCGTAAATGAGGATATGATAAATGCCAGTTGGACGCAATTTAGGAACGAAAAAGATGTTGACCCGAGAAGCAGCTATCTTTTAACAGAGATTACATTGGATAATTTGATGCTCGAAGGCGGCTTAGATGAGCAAGATTTTCTTGATAGAGCTGATTTGCTTTGTGCTTTGGGTCAAACGGTGATGATTTCAAATTGTGAGCAACATCAAAAATTGATTGATTATTTTTCTGATTTTAAAATTAAAAAATTAGGCTTAGTCATAGGTGTAAAACAGCTTTTGGATACTGTCAATGAGAAGTATTATAATAATTTAGATGGTCGTTTATTGACCGCTTTTGGTGAATTATTTACGCGTAATGTAACAGTTTATGTGTATCCAATGCTACAAGAAGGCAGCGATGCCTTGATGAATACTGAGAATATGCCAGTGCCAGATGGTGTAAAATTTTTGTATAAACACTTGTTGGATTCACAGCATATTGTTGATATTCGAGATTTTCACGCTGAAAATTTGCACGTTTATTCCAAGCAAGTTTTAAAAATGATTAAGCACGATGAAGAAGGATGGGACGATATGGTGCCTGATAAAGTTGCCAAATTAGTGCGTGAAAAGTGTCTGTTTGAATTTCCTGCACAATCCTTAACCTTTGAATATTAATTTTAGACATTAGTCCCGAGTATTCGGGATAGATATTTGACCCTTAGACTATTAAAATCATAGATTTTGTTAAAAATACTGAGGGGGTATATCTAATATCTATTGTCTATCCCGAGGACTCGGGACTAAAGTATATATAGAATGAAACTTTTTCCATATCATGACCCTTTATTGGTTGAAGCTGGATGCGATGAAGCAGGACGTGGATGTTTAGCGGGGCCTGTATTTGCGGCAGCGGTGATATTACCAAAGGATTTTGATGATGATGTGCTCAATGATTCAAAGTTAATGAGCCTTAAAAAGCGAGATTCTATGCGTGAAATTATCGAAAATTCGGCTTTAGCTTGGGGAGTGGGCGTAGCAAATATTGAAGAAATAACCGAACATAATATTGCGAATGCTTCTTATATAGCCATGAATCGAGCCATTCAAAACCTTAAAATTAAACCACAACTCCTTTTGATTGATGGCAAATATTTTAAAACAGAGGGAAATATACCCCATGTTTGCATCATAAAAGGGGATTCAAAATTTGCATCCATTGCTGCGGCTTCGGTTTTAGCTAAAACGCATAGAGATGAATATATGCACAATCTGATAGAAGAATATCCGCAATATGGTTGGGAAATAAATAAAGGTTATCCGACTAAAAAACATCGCCAAGCTATAATGGATTATGGCGTTACAGAATATCACCGTAAGTCTTTTCGATTATTACCTGAAATCAAGTTATTTGATGAAAAACCTTTAAAAAAGAGAAAAAATAATTGAAAGATTCAAAAAATAGCTCTATGTCTCTCCGTTGGAAAATAGCGCAAGCCGCAGAAATCCGTTGGTGGCAAAATTACCTCAAAAACAAACCAACAACTGAATACGCAGAATGGAAAGTTCAATATTGGGAAACGCTTTTAGCTGAAACAGGCATTGAAATCAAAAATACTGACCAGTCCCGATCTCTCGGTGAGGGGGTGCGGCTACTTGACGCCGGTTGTGGACCAGCAGGCATTTTTATGATTTTTAAAACCCAAAATGTAGATGCACTGGATCCCTTATTGAATGATTATGAAGCCAAATTACCGCATTTCAAGAAAAGCCTCTATCCAAATGTTCATTTTTATAATCAATCGCTGGAATCGTTTGACAGAAAAAATGAATATGATGCAGTTTTTTGCCTTAATGCCATCAATCATGTAGCTGATTTGGATAAGAGTTTTGATATATTAGTGGATTCCGTGAAACCCGGAGGGCATTTGGTGGTGTCCATTGATGCTCATAATTTTTCACTTTTCAAAAAGGTATTTCAAGCTATTCCGGGGGATATTTTACATCCGCACCAATTTGATTTAGCGGAATATACCGATATGCTTACTTCAAGGGGATGCGTTTTAGAAAAGACGATTTTGAAAAAAAAGGAGTTTATTTTCAATTATTATATCTTAGTTTTAAAGAAAGTTTAGTGCTTTAAACAAAAAAAGCGGTCAAATACTGAGGGGTATCTGACCGCTTTTTAAAATTTTATTTAGCCCTTCTTTACATACCTCCAACCTCTTCTTTTTCGAGGTCAGCTGTAAATGAAGCTGAATTATATTCACGATTCAAACGAGCGATGTTTTCAAGACTGATTTCTTTAGGACACTCTGCTTCGCAAGCACCAATATTGGAACACATACCAAATCCTTCTTGATCATGCTGAGCAACCATCGCTTGTACGCGACGAGCGGCCTCGGGGCGACCTTGTGGTAATTGACCCAAATGTGATACTTTAGCGGATGTAAATAACATTGCTGAACCATTAGGGCACGCTGCCACACAAGCACCGCAGCCGATACAAGTAGCGGCGTCAAATGCCTTTGATGCTTGATTTTTACCTATCAATATATCATTGCCATCTTGTGCTTGTCCTGTACCCACTGATATGTATCCCCCTGCTTGAATAATACGGTCAAATGCAGAACGGTCAACCACTAAATCCTTGATAATAGGGAACGATTTCGCACGGTAAGGCTCAATGACGATAGTATCGCCATCTTTATACTCGCGCATGTGAAGCTGACAAGTAGTAGTCGCTTTCCAAGGTCCATGCGGACGACCATTGATAACCATTGAGCAAGTACCACAAATACCTTCACGGCAATCATGCTCAAAGGTTACTGGTTCTTCTTTTTTTGAAATTAATCGCTCGTTCAATACATCAAGCATTTCAAGAAAAGACATGTGTTCACTCACATTATCGAGTGAGTAATTGACCAACTGCCCTTTAGTATATTTGCCACCTTGACGCCAGATTTTTAAATTGAGTTTCATTTTTCCAATGATTTTATGATAGTTGGAATAAATTTAAGTTTGATAATCCTCAACTTTTTAATAAAAAAAGTTAATTCCGAGATTCGGAACTGAGGGGTAAAAGTTTTGGAAATAGAGTGAAAGTGAAGTACATATTGAACACTCAATTTCCAAATATGATATTATGCATAAGAGCGCGTAGTCAATTTGATATTTTCAAATATCAATTCTTCTTTATTCAGAATTGGGTCAGATGGGTCACCCGAAAATTCCCAAGCCGCTACATAAGCATATTCATCATCATTGCGTTGAGCTTCGCCCGCTGCATCTTGATACTCTTCTCTGAAATGACCGCCGCATGATTCATTGCGATTAAGTGCATCAATACACATCAACTCCCCTAATTCTATGAAATCCGCCACGCGTAAAGCTTTATCTAATTCTGGGTTGTATTCGTCTTTGGTTCCAGGTACAAATACATCCTTATAATATTCTGTACGCAGATCCCTGACCATTTGTATAGCTTTAGTCAAGCCCTCTGCATTACGCGCCATACCACAATAATCCCAAATGATCTTACCTAAACGACGGTGAAAACTCTCTACTGATTGATTGCCTTTATTATTTATCAATTGGTCAATACGAGCTTGAGTAGCCTGTTCAGCTACCGCAAATTCAGGTGAGTCAGTTGAAATTTTGCCCGTACGAATATCTTTTGAAAGCGCAGAGCCGATTGTGTATGGTAAAACGAAATAACCGTCAGCCAAACCTTGCATCAAAGCAGATGCGCCCAGACGGTTAGCGCCATGGTCGCTGAAATTCGCTTCGCCCGTAGCAAATAAGTTTGGAACAGTCGTTTCAAGGTTATAATCTACCCAAACACCACCCATAGTGTAGTGAACTGCCGGATAAATACGCATTGGCTGTTTGTATGGATTCTCGTCCGTGATTTTGGCGTACATGTCAAACAAGTTGCCATAACGCTCACGTACTTTGTCCTCGCCCATGCGTTCAACAGCTGCTTTAAAATCAAGATAAACACCTAAGCCTGATTTACCTACTCCACGTCCCTCATCGCACACGTTTTTGGCGGCGCGAGATGCCACGTCACGCGGCACGAGGTTACCGAAAGCAGGGTAAATACGCTCTAAATAGTAATCTCTATCCTCTTCTTTTATTTCGTTTGGGTGTTTTCCGCAATCTTCTTTTCTTTTAGGTACCCAAATGCGACCATCGTTGCGCAGTGATTCTGACATCAAAGTCAACTTTGATTGATAATCACCTGAAACGGGAATACACGTTGGGTGAATTTGAGTAAAACAAGGATTTGCAAAATTGGCTCCTCTGCGGTGTGCTCTCCAAGCAGCAGATACGTTACACATCATAGCGTTGGTTGACAAATAGAAGACGTTACCGTAACCACCTGTAGCCAATACAACAGCATGAGCTGAGAATCGCTCTAATTTACCCGTTAAAAGATTGCGAACGATAATTCCCCGAGCTTTACCATCTACCACCACAAGGTCAAGCATCTCATGGCGATTATACATTTTCACCGAACCTGTCTTAATTTGGCGGCTTAGTGCTTGATAAGCACCAATCAATAATTGTTGTCCTGTCTGACCACGAGCATAAAATGTCCGAGATACTTGAACACCACCGAATGAGCGGTTATCCAACATACCCGAATATTCACGCGCAAAAGGTACACCTTGCGCTACGCATTGGTCAATAATATCAGTAGAAACTTCCGCGAGGCGATGAACATTGACTTCACGTGCCCTATAATCACCACCTTTAATGGTATCATGAAATAAGCGGTGAACAGAGTCCCCGTCATTGCGGTAATTCTTAGCGGCATTAATGCCACCTTGAGCAGCAATGGAGTGCGCACGACGAGGAGAATCGTGGAAAGTAAATGCTTTCACATTATATCCCAATTCGCCTAATGATGCCGCAGCAGCAGCACCAGCCAAGCCCGTACCAACCACAATCACATCAATCCGCATCTTATTAGCGGGTGAGACGAGGGGCATAGAGCCTTTATATTTAGTCCATTTATCAGCGAGTGGTCCTTCTGGAGCCTTTGACTCCAATTTGCGGTCACCTACTTTAATGTTCAAACCGTTAACAGTTGTTTCTTTAGCCATTATATGTAGAAAATGTTTTAATTTTTAATAAAACAAATCGTCGAAATCCTTTTTTTTACTTACAAAAGTTAAAAATACTGAGGGAGTATAAAATTTATTTCGTTAAGAAATAAATAATTGGTATCGCCGCAAAACCAAGTGGAACGATGATAGAATAAACTGCTCCTAACCCCTTTATAAACGGTGTATATTTAGGATGGTTCACACCAAGCGTCTGAAATGCAGATTGAAAGCAATGATTTAAGTGAAAAAATAAAACCACTTGACCAACTACGTAGCTAACTACGATAATTGGATTCATGAAAGCTTCTGCAACCCGTGCGTAAAGATTCGCAATGGGCTCTCCCTCTGCGAAATTGGTGTAAGTCAGCGTACCTAATTCGCC
>JANMYC010000837.1:0-6520 GCA_031381715.1 Saprospiraceae bacterium | reverse complement strand
AATTTTGCTACCAATGGAGTACCAAATAAATATTAACGGCTAACGCCAGACATTGCAGATAACATACCACCATAAACTGCATTCAAAGAACCTAAGTTTTTGTTCAAAGCAGCCATTTGCTCTTTGTACATTTTAGTATCTTCCATTGCATCAGTCATATTAGCCATTGCTTCAGTCATTTTACTGTAAAAGTTATTCATCTGAGCCAACTGTTGTTGTGTGCCAGAGAAATCAACTTCTTGTAAAGCCTTCAAAGAACCTAAGCTTTTTGACATACTTTGCAATTCTGTCAACATGCCGCCTAATCTGTTTTCTACAACTTCACCGTTCAGAGCAGGTAATTGTTGAGCCGCAGGAGCTGCCATGCCACCTAATTGTAAAGCACCGATTTTAGAGTTGTAGTCACCGAGGCCTGGAATTAATTTATCCCAATAATAATCTGGTTCAGGTCCTAATACACCCAACATTAAGAATAAGAATGCTTCTGTTAATAGACCTACAGTCAACATTTCAGTAGCATATTCCCAGCTTTGGATTTTGAAAAGTGCGCCTACTAATACTACGGCTGCACCAACACCAATAATTAAGTTTTTAAGTTACTTGAATCCTTTCGATTTTAAAAAACTAATATCTTTCAAATTTTAGAAATAAGGTTAAGAAAATATTTTATCCGTTTCGTTTTCAAACATAAGGGGCTTATCTGATAATTTTACTTTAAAAAATAAAATCATAGAATATCTTTTACGTATTGGCTTATAAGGCTTATGAAAGTTTTCTCAGAGATTCGTTAAAAATGTAATATGGGCGAGAATCGTGCCGAATTTTAGAAAAATTACTGAGGGGTATATAATTTTTTTTTAATACCCCTCAATAATGTATAAAAACCTAATGGTTAATTAAAAGTCATTTATAGAACGACCTAAGAATGTCAATGCACAACGGAAGCCGATGTAAGATTTTGTTGTATCTTGATATTCGAAAGTACGAGAACCTGTTTGCAAGTAATAAGCAATATCTTTCCAAGAACCACCACGCAATACTTTACGTTTCTTTGCGGGAGGATCGGCATCTTTTGCATCGTAACGATAATCAGGATTAAAATCATGAAAGCCTTGATTATTATCAGTATATGATGTGATAGTCCACTCTGCTACGTTTCCTGACATATTATATAGGCCATAATCGTTAGGGAAATAAGCATCAGCTTTTACAGTATATTGACCACCGTCTTCTGGATAATTACCACGCCCTGGTTTGAAGTTTGCTAACAAACAGCCCTTAGAGTTGCGTGTATAATAGCCACCCCAAGGGAATGGCGCTAAATCATGACCACCGCGTGATGCATATTCCCACTCGTATTCAGTAGGTAAGCGAAAATCCTCTGAATTGACTTCTTTGCCCTTGTAAGCATTCCATAGGTTAGTTCTCCACCAGCAGAAAGCTCTCGCCATATGCCAATTTACACCTACTACGGGATAGTCATCAAATGCTGGATGCCAGAAATAGTTACGTGTCATAGGCTCATTATAAGAATAAGCAAAGTCACGAATCCAGCATAAAGTATCTGGATAGATTTTGACTTTTTTCTTAAAGAAGAGGTCGCCACGTTTTACAGTTTTATTGGCATTTTGCCAATTACCATTGCTGTGGGCTGCACGCAACCAGTCATATTCTTGGTATTCAACTATGAACTTGTCAACGTTGAGTTCTTTTTTACCTTCGAATTTATCTTTTCCTTCGTAGAAAAGAGAACCTAAGGTTTCGTCTTCCCAATCAATTTCTTGCTCCCAATCAATAATCTGTTTTCCATCATCTGTCTCCACATAATGGTCAAGAAGAGCATGACCCATTGAGTCACGTACCCATTCCACAAACTGGCGGTACTCATTATTAGTGATTTCCGTGTCATCCATAAAAAAGCCTTGGATAGAAACCGCTTTGGGCTTATTCATAAATACGTTGCTCACATCTTGATCGCTCGCACCAGCGTGAAATGTGCCCGATGGAATGTAAACCATGCCATAAGGATTGATGCCCTTCCACGTAGGGCGATCTTTAGCGCCGATAAGTTCCCCACCTTGTTTCTTACCGCAAGAAGCGATAGTAAGCCCGAGGGCAATCAGCATTAGAAGTGCTTTTGACTGTCTTTTCATCATTGCTTTAAACACTCGATTTTCCTTCAATTTTGAAATTTTAAAAGGAGTTTTTTTTCAAAAAAACGCCCAAATATAGATTGTTTTGTAGAGAAACAAAAATTAAATTATTCTTATTATTTTGTATAATTTCTCCTTTGTACTGTCAATGCATTGTAAAAACGTCATTTAATCTCAAAAAAGTATGTATGAGAATAAAAAATTTTCGTTTTGTTATACCTTTTAAATTTGAGAAGATAAACACCGATGAGCAGATAGTTAACTTATTGAAAATCAACTACTTGGAGGCTGACACTGAGTCAAAAATCGATATTTATATTCGTTTGTAGATGTTTTAAATCAAAATCGCGGATTATAAATAATCGGCGGTAACTTTCCTTTTCCAAATTCTTTGCCAAGATTGTATTGTAAGACAATTTCGTGCGTTCCTTGAGCAATTGTTTTTAATGCTGACAATGTAAAATCATAAGAATATGCCAACATTAATTTAGAATTTAGCTTTACACCTCCAAACCCAGATATTGCGTCCTGACTATTTTTACTGTATCCCCTAAACGTTGCTCCTAAAAAAATATTATCATTATAGCGCACAAAGGTAGAAAAATCCATCTGAGTTTCAATAGCATCTGACTTTATTAACACTGATGGATGCAAACTAATACTACTTGTGATATCAAAATGAGCCGCCGCCAGAGCAAAATAATTTCTTCTTAATGAAATGTTAATGTCCTGCTGCCCCTTCAATTTTAACTTTGGCTCAGTCAAATTATTCACTGAAAACCCGCCTTCAAATTTTTCGTTTCTGTAATAAACGCCTAAATCGAAAGTTGGAGTCGTTCCATTTATTGTAAAAATATCTAAAATTTTATCTCTATGGTCTACCACGCCCTGATTATAATCCCCACCAGGCGTACGTAATTTTGAGCTATTCAAAGAACCTTGAACAATACCGCCAGCTAAACCTGCCGATAATTGCCCTTCCCCCATTTTCAATATGTAATTATAACTTGCTTTGGCATTTAAGCCGCTTCTTGCACCAATACTCTCATTTTGTATCGAAATACCCACCCCGCTGCTCACAATACTGAGGGGTAGTATAACATTTAAATATTGAGAAACTGGATTCCCTTCAATACCCACCCACTGCGAGCGGAATCCGCCAGTTGCCTCCAAAGTCCCTTTTAGACCCGCAGCCGCCGGATTCACACCGTACGGATTGAGCATGTAAAGACTGTATTGAGCAGGTTGCTGACCATAACTCTTTGAAAAAAACGTTACTAATAAAAATAATAAAACGTAATTTTTTTTCATGGTAACTGTTTTGTTCATATATCGCACATGGAATGGATACGATATACGTTTAAATTAACTTCAATTAAACAGCTTTCAAACATAAATTGGATACCTATAAAATATATCGCTCACTTTTTACTTACCCCTCAGTATTTTATGCGGTTTTACCTTACTCAACGTTAATAAGAAGCTTTTTATTAGATAATAAACGTATTTTTATATAAAAGCTCCTTCAAATTATTATCTATTTTTCAAGATTTATCCCATTTTTAATTCTAAAGATAAAATGATAATTTATTTCTTACTCTTTAGAATTTTTATTGAGCGGCAATATACAATTATTTTTATTGAAACTAATATCCTCTAACGCGGGCAATGATGCCAATAACCAAAAATGCTTAATATTTTAAAAGGCATTCCAGACGACTGTTTAGCTATTATACGTGAAAAACCCGCTTATCTGCTCTAAATTTTCAGTAATTTTTTAAAATAAATTTTATTAATTCTACATCAATATAACGAAAATGTGAGCAGACTAATGTTAGAAAAGACTTTGAAAAATAATAGCGGAAGGAAATTCAAAATAAAAAAAGGGTATCATTAAGTAAAATTTAATACATAAGTTAATGATTTTCAAGATTTTGAATCTCTATTTCTGAATTTTAATTTTTAACACAATTCTGTTCTATTTTTAAAATGACACGCCCGCAATGTAGTTTTTGTGACGTTATGAGACTATTGATTCTGAGAGCTTATTTTAAGTAAAAACCAATATTGAACATTTAATGGTGCAATTCGCTCAATTTACTATAAACTGGTAACTTCGGAAATCTCTGATTTTACCTCAATCTGCAAAGTTTAAGATGATTCCAATGGGTTTTAACCCATTGTTTTGAGTGAAACAACGGGTTAAAACCCGTTGGAATATCTAAAAACTAAGATTTTCGAAGTTATCAGTATAAAGTAACACCTTAAATATTGAAAGTGTTCTAAAATATTAGGGCAACCCTAAAACTCCAACTTCAACCTATCATAAGCCAACGATACACCCGCTGGCAATGTTTTTATAACGTCTTTCATCCTACCCATATTATGACTGATATGCGTCAAATATGCCTTTTCAGGCTTTATTTCTTCAATAATTTTCAGGGCTTCTTCCAGATTCAAGTGCGAATGGTGTGGTGTATGGTGCAAGGCATTGATTATCAAAATCTGAGTGCCTCGTATTTTATCCATTTCATTCTTTTCTACTGATTTACAATCAGTTATGTACACCAAATCTTTAATTCTAAAACCTAAAACAGGATTGCCCTCACCATGTAAAACCTCGATGGGTTGGATTTTAAAATCACCGATTTCTATAACCACATCTTTTGAGATGGACATTAAATCCAAAATAGGGGCACCCGGATAAGGTTCTGCCTCAAAAGCATAGCCAAAACGGGTTTTTAACTCGTTTTGTACTGAGGGGGTAGCATAAAGGGGCATTGGTTTTTTATGACGAAAATTAATCGGGCGCACATCGTCCAAACCCGCAGTGTGGTCATTATGCCCGTGCGTGAAAAGGATGGCTTCCACATCATCCACACCTGCCCGAAGCATCTGTTGTCGGAAATCGGGTCCTGTATCAATGACAATATTTTTTTTACCCATACTCAACATACCCGAAGTGCGGAGGCGTTTATCCCGAGGATCGCTCGACGTACAGACATTGCAAGTGCAGCCAATAACTGGCACACCTTGAGAAGTACCCGTGCCGAGAAAAGTAAAATGCATCATATTATTTAGTTGTTGGTTATTGGTGCTTGGTTCACTCCGTAGATGACAAGCATCTGCAATAAAGTCCCAAACAGCCGTTACAAAAGTACGCTTGTCTATTTGTATTTTATGATTATTAAAAAGTTTTTTACCTTTCGGAGTTTCATTTAAAATTTCATCAAATACAATCCAATGAAAAGACCATTTTTCAGCTTTTTACTCTCACAAATACTGATTTTCACCTTTTATACTGAGGGGGTCGCCCAAAAGACTATCACACTCGAAGATATTTGGCAAAAGTACACTTTCCGCACCAAGGGTGTTCCCGGTTTTAATTTTTTAAAAGATGGCAAACACTATGCGACTTCGGATGGTAAAAATATCATTAAAAATGACCTTACAACGGGACAGCCTGTTGGTAAAATTTATGAAGGCATATACGATTTTGATAATTATACTTTCAGCGATGATGAATCAAAAATTTTATTTGTTACGGCTACTGAAAGCATTTATCGCCGCTCTTCAAAAAGCTTTTTTCAAGTGTGGGACGGCAAAACGCTCCAACCATTGAATCCGAATGTAAAACAAATCAATCCAAGTTTTAATAATCAAAATACACAAGTAGCTTTTACGAGCGATAACAATTTGTATATCAAGGATTTAAGTAAAAATAAAACTGTCCAAGTAACTAAAGATGGTGTTAAAAATAGCATCCTCAATGGCTTGTGCGATTGGGTGTATGAGGAGGAATTTTCGTTCACAAAAGCCTACGAATGGTCGCCCGATGGTACTAAAATTGCCTTTTTAAAATTCAATGAATCGGCAGTGCCTGAGTTCACAATGCAAGAGTACGACGATGCTATGTATCCGCACAATGTCACTTTTAAGTATCCAAAAGTGGGTGAAAAAAACTCTGTAGTGACAGTTTGGCTTTATGACGTAAAAAAAGGGAAAACAATCCAAGTACAAACGGGCGCAGCCGAATATTTTCCTCGTTTAAAATGGACACCCGATAATCGCCTACTCGTTTTTAAAATGAACCGTCTGCAAAATGAACTGGAAATATTGGCAACGGATTCAAAAACGGGTAAAACGGCTTTATTTCTAAAAGAAACCAATAAATATTACGTGGATGTGGAATTAAATGATGATTTATCCTTTTTAAAAGATGGCTCTTTCATCAAATCCGCTGAATTAGACGGTTTTAACCACATTTATTTATACGATAAAAATGGTAAAATAATCCGTCAATTGACCAAAGGCAATTGGGATGTCCGTAAAATTTATGGCTTGGATGAATCCAATGGCGAAGTTTT
>JANMYC010000796.1:0-1845 GCA_031381715.1 Saprospiraceae bacterium | reverse complement strand
CCAAATGCCGTTGATTTAAAAACTCTACCCGTATTACAGGCATAATAACGCCCATCTGAAGCTCTTTGTATAGTATTGAATTTATCATTCGTATTGCCAAATCTGAAACCGGAACCTAAGACTTTATACCATGTTTCACCGTTATCTTTACTTTTAAAAACACCCGCAAATGTAGCTGCCAAAACATAACCACTATCAGGCGTCACTACCATAGAACTGACAATATTGAAATTGCCGTCAGTCGTACTCGGCAAAACGCGCCATGTATTGCCGCCATCAACAGATTTATAAATACCGTTTCCGCGCGAGTCATTTCCATCAGCATCGCCAGTGCCGATATACATGACTTTAAGATTACGAGGATCTTGAACAATACTGCTAATCGTTAAAATATCCAACCAATCATTTATTTTACTCCATTTTTGAGCAGTTGCCCCAATGCTGGTTGTTTTAAAAAGACCACCTGTAACACCACCTGCAAATACAGTTTGACGGGTTGGGTCAGCTAAATCTACCATAATAGCCTTTGTGCGACCACCTACATTGCCCGGTCCTCTTTCTATCCAACGCGCTTTTTGAAGACTACCCCTCAGTATTTCTGAGTTTTGGAGCATTTCTTGTTGCATTCTCTGTGCTTTCTCAATCGCAATTTGACGGCGTTCAAGAGGAACATAGCCCAAGGCAGGGTCAAGTGTCCGTAATCGCTCCAACTCAGCTGCTTCACGGGCTTTTTCAGCGGGATTCATTTCGCCCTCTTCGCCTTCTTCTTCTTTTGGTTCAAGTTCCGAATGAGTAGATTTTTTGATTTTAATTAAGGTCGCGTTACCTACTTTTTCCTTAATTTTACTGAGGGACCCGTCCTCAGAAATCGTGGAGAACGCCTCATCTTTGTTAGATTCAAAATATTTGGATTGATTTTCCGTTAATATGGTTTGATTTTGGGGAGAGGAAATAGAAATGGGCTCTTTTTTAATATTATTAAGATACAGTGCAACACTTATAATTAATGTAAAAAATAGTAAAAAAGTTAGATTAGATTTTAACTTCATGATAGTGATTGTTTGAATAAATACAAAGATTTTTTATTGATTAGGTTGATATGAATTAATTTCGATAATTACAGAGCAAAATTAAATATTAGTATCGTTTTTACTTTTTAAAAAATAATAAAATTAAGTTTTTTGTCGAAAACAGCATTGAAAACTTTTCACCCCTTTCAGATACATTGTTTAAGGCATAATATACCCAATTTCTGAACAGGCTACAAAGTAAATAGTTTAAATTTATTTTAATATAGTTTAATGGGGATTTTTATTTTCGACACACGAAGCAACCTCAATTACCTATAAATTAACATATAAAAAAATCTACTATTCTATTTAAAATTACCTTTGCCCTGTTTTCACACTCAAAATGACGGTAATGATTAAAAAAATAATACTTCTTTTAATAGTTTTATTCTCTCTTTCGAATACACTTTCAGCTCAATCCAAGCTCAATCAATTCTTTGAATCCTCAGATACTTTTAATAAAAAACGGCTTGTAGGCTTAGTTACTACTGGAGCAATTGGTTACACAGGTACTGTTTTATTGCTCAATAATGTCTGGTATAAGGGTTTCCCTCGTTCAAAATTTCACTTTTTTGATGACAATGGAGAATGGTTAGAAATGGACAAAGGGGGTCACGTTTTGACCGCCTATGTAGAAGCCAAATGGGCATATCAAGCTTTCCGTTGGGCGGGAGTAAAGAATAAAAAAGCGGCTTGGTTGGGCATCGCGTCGGGCACATTGTTCCAGACAACGCTTGAAGTTTTAGATGGATTTTCGGCTGAGTGGGGCTTTTCC
>JANMYC010000721.1:0-4595 GCA_031381715.1 Saprospiraceae bacterium | reverse complement strand
ATCGTTAAACACGAGTTTATCCAACTCTCTATTGAGCAACCCCTCAGTATTAGCGACCCTTGCGCCCTCGGATATTATAGATTTGAAAATTATTCAGCAAAAAAAGAATATTGAATTGGTAAAATCAGAGTTTGATTTGGTAAAAGAATACATCAAACTCCTGGATATAACGGGTGATTTGACGTATTCCCCCTACAGAAATTTTTTGAGTAATAGCCTTGAAAAATGGTAGTTGGTGAAGAAAACACAATGAACGATAAGCTAATTTTATTTTAAACAATTGAAACCACTATGATTGCTAAAACTTCTTTACCTGATGCTTTACAGCCCAATAAATTGCCTGTTATTCCCAGAATTACTGCCCGTGTATTGATTGAAAAAGAAAATCAATATCTGTATCTCCTCCAAACCAATGAGCGTGGCGGCGAGCTTTCATTGCCCGGTGGCAGAGTTAAGAATAAAGAATTTATCCGTAAAGGTCTTGTGCGTGAGATTATGGAAGAGACGAATTTGTCCGTTTTAAAAAAGGATTTACAACCCATCCACACGCAGCACAGAAAAGAAAATAATGAATTTGAAATCACTTTCTTTTTTAAAATAGAAATTGAAGATATATCCAATTTAGCCTTAAATGAGCCAGAAAAATTTCAAAACTTTGTCTGGTTCGCTAAAGATGAGATTTCCGAAAATCTTATTCCTGAGTTTCGAGCAGCCTTGAAATCAATCAAAAAAGGAGAATTTTTTTCAGAATTTCCTAAGAAGAAGAAAGGCATAACAATTAAATAGCCCTGTTTTTAAGACCTCAAAGTTTTGATTTATGAAAAGCGTTGTGTGTAAAATTCTGAATACTTCATCTGAATAAAAAAGATTTCCTACTGCGTTTATTTGTATAGTATGAGTAATTAACTTTTTTGGGTGTATAACAAATTCTTTAGTAGCAAGGGGCATCGCCCATGTGCGTCAACACAAATTTTTAGCATATGTTAATTTTTGTATAAAATCACAAATGTTTATTTCAAAGCACTTAATAAAGGTCTTTAGACCTGACATATTGGTAGAAATCTGATAAATAAGTTTTGTAAAGTACCAGAGGGACGAAATATTGAATTAAAAATTTGTTTCAATATATCGTGCCTCTGGCACTTCATAAACTTAAATATGCTGTTTTTCTACCAATATGTCGTGCCTATGGCACTTTCAAACCAATAGTTATTATTTTATTTAAAAATTAACATATACTAAAAATTTGTGTTGATGCATATGGGCGATGCCCCAATTTGTACATTAATATTCAAACTGACACAAAACTTAAATTTTTTGAATCTTTTAAAAAATAACACATTTTTTAAAACAATATCATCCTAATTTTATTTATAAGTACGTTATTTTAAAACAATAACATACCAATAAAATGATTGATAACCGTTATGATTTTTTACAAAGCCTTTTAAAACAAGTAGAAATCTACGAAAAAGCAAAAGGTCAAGTAGAACATTTGGACATGGCAGACTTCGCTCAGTGGCTTGCCATCAAAACCAATTCGAATCCCTCACAGCAAACTCAAATGGGAGAAGAGGCGGGTTTGGGTCAGTTGGTAGCATCCATGTACCGGTACGCAAAGTTGTATTCCAAAAAAGCGATAGAGGGTACCCCCCTCAGTAGTACCGATGATTTTGGCTATCTTATCAATCTTTTTGTGCATGGTGAAATGTCGAAAACGGATTTGATTGCGCACAATATCCATGAAAAACCGACGGGTATGGAAATCATTAAGCGCCTGATAAAACAGGGCTTTTTAAGTCAATTGGACGACCCGACTGATGGTAGAAGCCAGTTGGTGAACATCACAGATTCTGGGCGTCAAGTTTTATTTCAATTATTGAGTCAGATGCGTAAAGTTGAAACCATTGCTCAAGGAAAACTCAATCAGCAGGAGCAAGCCACACTCCTCCATTTGCTTCGTAAACTCCACATTTTTCACAATAATATTTATAAAACTGAAAAGACAATTGACTTGGATTTAATACTTGAAAAATATATTCGATAAGCAAATTGAAAATTGAAAATTGAAAATTGAAAAACTATTATTCTAAATCTATTTTACGATGAAACAAATCTCCCGATTTTTTATTCTTTTTTTAACCATTATTACCCCCCTCAGTATTTCGGCTCAAACGGGCGTTATCAAGGGGCGAGTATCGAATAAACTCAATAATGAAACGTTGCCCTCTGCCACTGTGCAAGTCGTAGGCACCACACAAGGCGCACAAACGGATGAGAACGGCGACTATGAAATCACGGGTTTGGAGCCCAAATTATACAATATCAAGGTCAGTTTTGTGGGTTTTAAGGATATTGAAGTCTTTGAAATACAAGTGACTAACGCCAAACCAACCATTTTAAACTTTGAAATGGAAGAAAGTACTGAGGGGTTGCAAGAGGTGACTATCAAAGCCTCACCTTTTCGCAAAACCGAAGAATCTCCACTCTCATTGCGCACAATTGGCGTGACTGAAATTGCGCGGAATCCTGGCGGAAATCGAGATATTTCAAGGGTTATTCAATCGCTTCCCGGCGTGACAGCTCTACCAACTTTTCGAAATGACCTCATCATCCGAGGTGGCGCACCCAACGAAAACCGTTTTTACCTCGACGATATTGAAGTGCCCAATATCAACCACTTTGCTACACAAGGTGCGAGTGGAGGTCCCGTGGGTATGCTCAATGTGACTTTTTTAAAAGAAGTGGACTTTTTCAGCGGCGCATTTCCATCCAACAGAGGCAATTCTCTGAGTTCGGTTTTCAATTTCCGTCAGCGGGATGGGGCGAACGACAAATTGCGTTTTACGGGCACAGTGGGTTCGAGTGATATTGGATTGACCGCCGAGGGGCCTATCGGTCAAAAAACAACTTTTTTATTTTCAGCCCGCCGCTCTTATTTACAATTTTTATTCAAAGCCATCGGGTTGCCTTTTTTACCAACTTACAACGATGCTCAATTGAAAATAAAACATAAAATTGACGATAAAAACGAAATTAGTTATGTGTTTTTAGGAGCTATTGACCAATTTACGCTCGATACAGCTGCCCGCACCGATGAAACAAAAGCCTATCTGCTTGACCAGTTGCCCATAGCGCCGCAGTGGAATTATACCAACGGAATCAGTTGGAAACATTTTGATAAAACTGGTTTTTGGACATTTGTTGCCAGCCGCAATATGCTCAACAATGAAGCCTATAAATACAAGGATAATATTGATAAAAACCCTAAAATATTCGATTACAAGTCGCAGGAAATTGAAAATAAACTCCGTGCAGAACGCACTACCCGTATTGGTAGTTGGAAATTTTTGTATGGTTTGAGCTATGAATTTGCTAAATACAACAATTTCACGTTCCAAACGCGTAATATTGGTGATTCAACTTTCAAAATCAATTATACGTCCGCTTTTAACATGAATAAATACGGTGCATTTGCCCAAATAAGCCGTAAATTGGATGCCGACCGGTTGGTGATTTCATTGGGTGCACGGGTGGATGGTAATGATTACAACAGCAATATGCAAAATCCGTTGAATCAATTCAGCCCTCGTTTTTCGTTGTCCTATGCCTTGACACCACAGTTGGCGTTTAACTTCAATACCGGCATTTTCAATCAATTACCCCCTTACCCTGCTTTAGGTTTTAAACAGAATAATGTATTTATCAATCAACCCAACTTGAAATACATTAGGGCATCGCACTTGGTTGGTGGCTTTGAATTTAATACTAAAACCGACTCTAAATTCAGTATCGAAGGTTATTATAAAAAATATGCTAATTACCCATTTCTCCTCCGTGAGCAAGTGACATTGGCTAATTTGGGCGGTGATTTTGGCGTCATCGGCAATGAACCAGCCACATCAACTTCGGAAGGCAGAACTTATGGCTTAGAATTTTTATTTCAACAACGGCTTTTTAAAGGCTTTTATGGCATATTGGCTTACACTTTTGGGCACAGTGATTTTGAAGACCGCAAAGGTAATTTAGTGCCTTCGGCTTGGGATTCGCGCCACACTGCAGTAGCCACTTTGGGTTATCAGTTGAAAAGAAATTGGGAAATTGGCGTCAAATTCCGCGCTGCTACGGGTGTACCATTCACGCCTGATGCGCCTGAATCGAATGTGGTTGCCATTTGGAACACCAACGGACGGGCTATCCCTGATTATGCCAATAACCTCAATGCCAATCGCACCAAAGGGTTTTCCACTTTTGATTTCAGAATAGATAAAAAATGGTTTGGTAAAAAAACTACTTGGAACCTTTATTTGGATATTCAGAATGCACTGGGTTCAACGGTTAGTCGTCCTGCAACTTTGCTTGACCGTCCTTTGGATGCCAATAAAAAACCCACTGGAGAAGCACCCATTTTCACAGATTCAAAAGGCATCGCACGCTATAAAACGAAGATTATTGATGATGCATCAGGCAATGCCACGCCGAGCATTGGCTTACAAGTTGATTTTTAATAGATTAAAATCCAATAAAATACCCCCTCAGTACTTGTCTATACTGAGGGGGTATTTTCATTAAAAAGAGCCTGCTAATTCTACTTT
>JANMYC010000709.1:0-3743 GCA_031381715.1 Saprospiraceae bacterium | reverse complement strand
TTTGGGGGACACATACTTAATTTGGCAAAAGAAGCTTCTAAAACAGGCGAACCAATCGTAAAACCAATGGAACTTGCTTTCCCCGAAAACGGATACGAATTGATTAAAGATCAGTTTGTTTTGGGTAATGATATTATAGTTGCCCCCGTTGTTGAGAAAGGTTCTCGCGCCCGAAAAGTTGTTTTACCTACGGGCAATTGGCAAGCCGAAGACGGTCAAAAATATAAAGGCGGCAGCACTATTGAGATAGCTGTTCCTTTGGAAAGAGTCCCTTATTTTCGTAAAATTAAATAATTTAGCCTTATGTTTAAACGAATCAATTTACTTACAGCCCTTTTTTTCTTTTTGTATGCCACATCAGTTAATAGCCAAACAACATCAACCCCTGTATTCCCCAGCGATGCTTGGGGTGTCTATTCATGGACAGGTTTGAAGGGACTTAACAAAGACAATGCGCCTCATATTAAAGGTGGTCCAATGATTATAAGTTGGAGTAGTTTGGAGCCTCAAAATGGGAAATTTGAGTTTGAGAGAGAAATTGGGGCTAAACTTAAAATGATAGACGAAAATAACTTCTATACTTTTTTGAAAATCTGGGTTGCCCCCGCAACAACCAATGTAACCGCAACGGATACATCTTGGAACTTGACCCCAAAATGGCTGTTCAAAAACGGCGTTCCGCTTGTGGAATTTCCCAAAACCGTTAACCCGATGGGCACAACGACAATAAGGTATTTTCCACATTATTTGGATAAAGAGTACAAATTCTATTTTCATCGGATGATAGACGCTGTGGGAAAGTATGTGCTTAGTCTTCCGCCTCATTTGAGAAAGCGGATTTTATACATACAATCTGCCGAAGGGTCAACGGGAGATGGTGGACCTTACAAAGGCGAACCTGTCAACAGTGCTTACGCTATTTCAAAGCAACAATGGACGGATTTTCGCCTTGAAACTTGGATTAAGTACAAGTCGGCTTTCTCGAAAGATGGGATGCTTCAATTCCCGCTTTTGACCAATTATGACGCAAATGACGACAAACTATATGACTGGATGTTGAATGAACTGCCCAACGCGGCGGGTCTAAAAAACGGGATGTTCTCACATGGCTATCAAATTAGCGATGCACAACAGCGTCTTGCAAATTTTACTGATTTCAGAAATAAAGTAGAGGCGCGTGGTAAAGTGTTTTTTGCACGGGGTGAAATGGACGCAGAATATAATAGGTACGGTTGGAGTACAAAAAACAAAAAACAGGCGATGTACTGGTCGGCTATTTATGCAACCCACGGCGGGCTTACAATGTGGAATCTTCCCGCCGACGCTTGTATGGGAGAGACTTACGTAGATGCCATAAAATTTTTCAATAAATATGCTGCCGAAACCAATCCAGAAAAAGCAAAAGGCGCATTTTGTGCCTTTTACCGTGGATTAGACGCGTCTGATACGACTTCATTTCCCGAAAGTACCTACGGCAAAGCGACTAAGAAAAATTCAGAACGGTATATCAAAATAGCCAAAGCATTTAGTAAATACGGTGCTAATCAAGGAGATGCCGAAAAAGCCACGGGCGGCGGTATGGACAATCGCAAAGCAAAAGGTTATAACGATGCGGGTTGGCAAATTCTCAAAGAAAACTTTCAACGACATATCACACAGATAGAACCTGAAACAACGAGTGCAGCATGGTGGCAAATTGATGCCTCTATTTATGGCAGATATGCCCGTGGTTTTGAACCCGCTACGGACAAAAACAGCTTGTATTTTGATTTAAATGATAAATTTTTTGGGGCTTCTCCCTTGAATGGTTCGCAAGCTGTTGAGGTTACTATTATGTATCGGGATTCCGATGCGGGGAGTTGGGAATTAAAGTATGATGCTACCAATGGCAAAATGAAAACCGCCATGACTGTAATCAATTCTGGTAAAGGAACAGATGTTTGGAAAACGCAAAAAGTAACAATTACCGATGCTTATTTGGGCAATAGAGGCGCAAAAGGGGCTGATTTTATGCTTGTTAATACGGGTGGTACGAATTGCCGTTTCCATAAGATTGCGGTAGATAAAATTATCAAATAAGGCACAGGATTTCAAACCACGCAATTTCCGCTTTGATAAGCACCCCCTCAGTATTTTGAGCATTTTTCAAGTAAAAATTGCCAAAATTGAGGTACAACATTCCGAAAGTTGCAAACTTTCGGAATGTTTTTCGCCAAAGCGGAAATTGCTGTTTTAAACCCACGTCAAGTTGTAACTAATTAAAAATCAATTTTTTACCCCCCTCAGTATTTTCGTAAAAAAATAATGAAAGAGCCTATTTCGACTCTGCCTATTTCAATAACGTAATTTTTTTTAAAACTTTAAAATTCATAAAAATATGAAAAAAGTCATTTTAGCTATTCTCCTTTTGGCAAGCTGTGCCACTTTCTCTTTTGCCCAAAATGCCGATGCTGCCGCACCTAAAAAACCGAAGTTCGAGTGGAGTGCTGAAAATATGAACAGCGCGGGTATTGCTGCCGATGTGCAAACTAAAATTACCGACCTTATCAAAGCGTCGGAAGAGGCAATTAAGCCACTTCGTAAAAACAAAGAGTTGACAGACGAAGACCGCAAAGCGCAAGTTAAAGTCATCAGGGACAAATGCAATAAAGATGTTGAAGCCCTCTTAACGCCCGAACAAGTTAAGAAAATTGCTGGTATTCGGAAGGCATTGAAATAAAAACTGGTGCGTTCTGCACAAAAAGGTTGGGTTAAAAGTTGCTTTTTGAGCAATTTTTTACCCCCCTCAGTATTTTGAGTAAAAATCATATAAAAAAAAATATTATGAAACGTTCACTTTTAATATTTATAATATTGCTCTGTGTTGCTCAACTATTTTTAGGATATACCAAAAATCAGCAACAGAATAGCCCATTAGTGTCAAATAACAGCAATAACACGCCCAACATCGTCTATATTTTGGCAGATGACCTTGGGATTGGTGACCTTGGCTGTTATGGGCAAAAGCGCATACAGACACCCAATATTGACAAAATTGCGGCACAAGGTATTTTGTTTTCCAACCACTATTCGGGCAGTACCGTATGTGCGCCTTCAAGGTCGGTTTTGATGACAGGACAACACACAGGTCATACTTCCATTCGAGATAATAAAGGTGGTGCAGGTATAGACGGTGAAGGAGGCGGAGAAGGACAAACTCCAATGGCTGCCAATTCGGTCACAATTGCCGAGTTATTGAAGCAAAAAGGTTACGCAACGGGGGCTTTTGGCAAATGGGGTTTAGGCTTTATTGGCACATCTGGCGACCCCAATAAACAAGGGTTTGATGAGTTTTTTGGGTACAACTGTCAAGCGGTTGCACATCGTTTTTACCCTGAATATCTTTGGCACAACGATAAAAAAGTATTTTTACCTGGCAATGACTGGACACATACGGTTACGTATGCGGGTGATGTCATTCACAATAAAGCGATTGAATTTATTGAAAAAAATGCAAAAAAGCCCTTCTTTTTGTACTACCCTTCTACCATTCCTCATGCTGAATTAATCGTTCCCGATGATGAGATTTTCAAAAGGAACTTGGGGAAATATACTGAAATACCATTTACGAAAGAAAAAGCAAAAAAAGGGGCAGCTTATGGTCCTGACATAGATATTAAAGCCTATTGCCCACAGGACAATCCAAATGCAACCTATGCGTCAATGGTGGAGCGTTTGGACAAACACGTAGGCGAAGTTATGGC
>JANMYC010000697.1:0-1706 GCA_031381715.1 Saprospiraceae bacterium | reverse complement strand
AGTGCCATATCGCCAACAACCTTTGATGAAGGCGTCACTTTTACGATGTCTCCAAACATTTCATTCACGATATGGTAATTGTCTTTAACGGTCTCGAATTGTGCTTCCAAACCAAGGCTGCGGGCTTGTGGGCGTAAATTAGAATATTGACCACCGGGTATTTCGTGGTCATAAACTTCAGCCGTGCCTGATTTCAACTCACTTTCAAATGGATAATAATATTCTCGGACATCTTCCCAGTAATTTGAAAATTGGTTCAAAGAGTGCAAATCAATTGGATTTTCACGCTCATGCCCTTGCATCATGGCTACCATGGAGTTGAAATTGGGCTGCGAAGTCAATCCTGACACGCTCGCTATTGCCACATCAATCACATCCACACCCGCTTCAATTGCTTTCAAATAAGTTGCGGGTTGAATACTCGATGTATCGTGCGTGTGCAAGTGAATCGGAATTGATATATTATTTTTTAATTCATTGATTAAAGTCTCAGCTGCGAAAGGCTTTAATAAACCAGCCATATCTTTTATTCCTAAAATATGTGAGCCTTCATCTTCCAAGCGTTTTGCCATATCAATGTAATACGCGAGGTTGAATTTAGGACGGTTTTTATCAAAAATATCTCCAGTGTAGCATATACAAGCTTCTGCAATACTGCCCGTGCGCTCTCTCACCGTTCGGATAGAGGTGAGCATGGATTCAATATTATTAAAAGAATCGAAAATACGGAACACATCAATCCCCTCAGTAGCAGCGTTTTCTATGAAATCTTCAATCAGATTATCGGGGTATGCCTTATAACCTACGCCATTTGAGCCTCTCAAAAGCATTTGAAATAGGACATTTGGCATGCGTTTTCTTAAAACTTGCAAGCGCATCCACGGGTTTTCTTTTAAAAAGCGCAAAGCGACATCAAAAGTAGCACCGCCCCACATTTCCATCGAAAATAGCTGATTGCCGTGGGCGTGGGCATAACTTTCAGCAATATTTTTCATGTCATACGTTCTGACTCGAGTAGCCAAAAGTGACTGGTGGGCATCTCGGAAAGTTGTATCTGTATAATGTATCCGCTTTTCAGCTTTTAGCCATTTCGCAAACCCTTCCGCTCCCAGCTCTTTGAGTTTATCACGAGTACCTTTTGGAATAGGTTTTAAAGGGTCAAAAGCAGGTACGTGTGGCGTTCTGAAAAGTGCGTTGCGTTTTTTATCGATAAAAGGCACATCAGAATTGCCGTTGACAATGACATGAGCCATGTATTTCAGCACTTTGGTACCTCTATCTTGACGGCGCGGCATTTTGAGCAATTCGGGATTATCAGCTATAAAATTGACAGTGCATTGCCCTTTTCGGAAAGTATCATTATGTAAAAGATTTTCAAGAAAGCCGATGTTCGTTTTTACACCCCTAATTCTAAACTCGCTTAAAGCTCTTAAAAGGCGTTCAGATGCACCACCAAATGTACGACCCCAAGCCGTTACTTTTACAAGCATGGAATCGAAAAATGGTGAAATTTGAGCCCCTGCATAAGCCGAACCCGCATCCAATCGAATACCAAAACCACCTGCTGAGCGATAAGCTATCAAAGTCCCGTAATCGGGCTTGAAACCCTCTTCTGGGTCTTCGGTAGTGATACGGCATTGAATAGCAAAACCTGAACATTCGATGTCCTCTTGCTTACCTATTCTGAGTGTTTTATGACTCAAATC
>JANMYC010001077.1:0-3377 GCA_031381715.1 Saprospiraceae bacterium | reverse complement strand
ACATGGAAGGTAACATCATAATGAGATGTTTCTAAACCCGTGGCAGGCGGTAAAATAATGTTGGCGTGACGGGTTGTTTCATTGATAAAAATATCGATGGCTACCATAAACTCAAGGCTTTCAAATGCTTTATCCAATTGAGTACCGTTAGGCGTTGCCAGCACAGGATTACCACAGCTTGTAATCATCGCCTTTATCTGACCTTCACCCTCTGTGAGCATTTCCTCCGCCATAGCTGCAACGGGAAGTTCGCCCATGAACTCAGGCAATTTTCGTACACGGCTTTGCCATCTATTAAAAAGCTCAGGGCGTTTGCGTGGCTGCACGATATCGAATGCGGGCGCAGTAAACATAGCGCCACCTTCTTTATCAAAATTCCCAGTAATGATATTTAAAGCATAAATCAACCATTGACACACGCCGCCAAATGCCTGCGTAGAAACGCCCACACGCCCATAACAAACCGCTGTTTTTGACCCCGCAAATTCTCTGGCTAATCTTTGAATATTGTCAACGCTGATTCCAGTATTCAGAGCAATCTCTTCTAAATCAAAGTCCGAAGCTGTATTTTTTAAATCCGATACCCCCTCAGTAAAATCGGCTAATTTGCCCATTTTTACTAAGTTTTCATTAAAAATTACTTGAATCATGCCTAAAAGTAGCAAGGCGTCACTACCTGGGCGAATGAAATGGTGTTCGCTGGCTTTCTCCGCCGTTTCTGTAAAACGAGGGTCAATCACTACTACTTTACCCCTTTTTTTTATGGCTTCCAAACGGTGTCCCACGTCAGGAGCAGTCATCATACTGCCATTGGATGCAATCGGATTGCCACCGATGATGAGCCAATAATCCGTGTGGTCGAGGTCAGGAACGGGGAAAAGAAAGGCGTGACCGAGCATTGTCCACGAAGCAAAATGATGCGGCAATTGGTCGGTAGAAGTTGCCGAAAACATATTTTTAGTTTTCAATAACTTGAAAAATGCGGACGTATTTAATGTCGTTCCCAAGTTGTGGATAGAAGGGTTGCCTTGATAAACACCCACCGCATTGGCACCATGTCGCGCCTGTATATCCTTTAATTTTGAAATAATTTCACTATAAGCCTCATCCCAACTGATAGGCTGCCAGCCATTTTCAGTGCGTTTTACGGGCGTTTTTAACCGATTAGGGTCTTCATAAATATCTTTTAGAGCCACGGCTTTTGGGCAAATATGTCCTCGGCTAAAAGGGTCGTTTTTATCTCCCGCGATGGTGGTGATTACCCCATTTTCGGTTTTAATTTCTAAGCCGCACATAGCTTCACAGAGGTTGCACGTGCGATAATGATTGGTTGATGTCATATTTAAAGTCTGATTTTATAATTCCTTTTAAAAGTAGAGATAATTCTGAAATTTGCCTTCATTTTTTATATTTTTTATTGTAATTACTTGCAGTTGAGTCGCTGTCGCTCAGTTTAGCCACTGATTAAAATTAAATTGAATGATTTAAGCTGATTTAAATAAAATTTAAAATATTTCAATTTGTAATCAGCGTAAATCAGTCTTAATCAGCTAAATCAGTGGCTAAACGGAGCGATAGCGATCATCTTGATTAGCAACTAATTTTTATAAAA
Organism: Saprospiraceae bacterium; assembly: GCA_031381715.1. Taxonomy (GTDB): domain Bacteria; phylum Bacteroidota; class Bacteroidia; order Chitinophagales; family Saprospiraceae; genus JAAFJT01. The sequence goes on along the minus strand of JANMYC010001077.1, from coordinate 1,765 downwards.
AAACGGGTTCATTTACTGAGGGGGTACTCTTTTTACTTTCCAATTCCACATAATGTCTATAAATTTGTGCAAATAATCTCTTGAATCAAATTTTTAATTCAAAACTCAATAATATGACTTATAAAATTCCTTTTTTTACGCTTTCCCTGCTCATTATTGCTTTTTTAAGCTGCCAAACAACCTCAGTTAGAATTTTAAATTTGAATTCAGAAGAAATTGATTCTCTACAAGTGATGCGCCCGTATGCCTATCTCGATTTGATTGGGGCGGATGGAATTGATGGCGATACCAGCACTAAGGTTTCGATTCTGATGGAGGATAATATTATGGATGCATTGGAGGAGGTCATTCCCGAAAAAATAGCCATGCAGTATTTTAAACCCCATAAAAAGGAGTTTAGAGAAATTGATAGTTGTCTGGATTTGATTAAAAAGAAAGTGTTTGCTTCAAGTGAAACGAGCATCTACATTCCGTTGCCTTTGCGTGAAGCCATGGATAGAGAAAGCATCAAATATCTGCTTTGTGTGCAAGCCGAAGGCTATCAGCGTACCCGTAAAAACTATCGAAATGCGAAAACTGTCGCCATCATTGGTGGCACTTTAGGCACAATATTGGGAAATGGTTGGGAAACTGAGATTCCGCTGAAAGGTCATGCCTTTTTAACGGCTTTTATCATCGATAGAAGGAAAAATAGGATTGCCTTCTTTAAAGAAATAGAAATGAAAGAAAAGCTTATCATTGACCCTGTTAATGTTAAAAAGACCATTATTCAACTTTTTGACGGGTATTTTTATCGGTATAGAGATGGTGCGTTCTTAGAAACTGAAAAAAAGTGAGCCTCATTTGAAATTAATAAAAAAGAAAATACGTTATAAAATAGAATTAAACAATATCATTCAACCATCAATCTTAAAATTTTATATGAAATTTTTCAAGACCCAATTCACAGCCTTCTCACTCCTTTTTATAGCATCAGATTTGAGTGCTCAAAGTGGCGATATTTTGTCATTTATCCCCAAAGATGCTCAAAATATTTACGTCATTAACACGCCTTCAATTATTAAAAAAGCGGATGTAGATGCCATTAAAAACATGGATTTTATGAAAGAAATGCTCATGAAATCTGAATCTGAGAACAATGACGCTCAGAAAATAATGAAAAATCCAGCGGAATCGGGTATCAGTTTTACGCAACCGATGGTGATTTCGCTTTCAAAAACAGAGAATACTCAATATGATTTAGTGACCATGATGGCTCCTCTGGCTGATTTTGATAAATTCAATAAAATTATGCAGTCATTTCAGCGTAAAATTGAAACTAAAGGGAATATTACGGTAGCACAAGGAGATAGCAATGCCATTGCTTGGAACAATCAAATGGTCGTTTTTTCTTCTTTTAAAAAGAGCAAAGAGAAAAAAGGAATAGCGAGTTTAGCGGAGCCTGATTCAACGGTAGCTGAGCAGCCGTTGCCAAAATTAGACCCCTCAGTATTATTTCATAAATCGGAGGTAAATCCGAGAGTGGCGGCGGTCTCAGCTTTGATGAAAGAGCAGCACGATATTTATATTTATCAGACCACGGATGGTACGAGTAAAAGCCCACAGGCTATGATTGCAGGAATGCTTTTTAACTTAAATCCAGATGATTTGGATGGAAATGTGACGAATTGTTGGGCATATTTTGAAAATGGTATGATATATTGTGAAACCCAAAAAAAATTGAATTACGATATTAAGTAGAAATTCTGTTCTCTTTTTAAAAAAA
>JANMYC010000642.1:0-2143 GCA_031381715.1 Saprospiraceae bacterium | reverse complement strand
GCTGCATTCGGCACTTGGATTTTAAAGACTAAAAACGCGAAAAAAGCTAAAGTTGTAATCGGCAGAGACGCCCGGATTTCGGGTGAAATGCTGAGCGGATTAGTCGTCAATACGCTAATTTCATTGGGAATTGATGTTGTTGATTTGGGTTTATCTACCACACCAACTGTTGAAATTGCAGTACCAGACGAAAATGCAGATGCGGGCATTATTCTAACGGCAAGTCATAATCCTAAGGAATGGAACGCGCTCAAGCTCGTTAATTCAAAAGGCGAATTTATCTCTGCAGAAGATGGTGAGGCTGTATTGGCGATGATAGAAAGTGGGGATATAACCTATACGGACGTTGATAATTTAGGTGTTTATAGAACGGATGATACTTATATCCAAAAGCATATTGATAAAGTTTTGGCTTTAGAAGTCGTTGATAAAGCTAAAGTAGCAGCTAAAAATTTCCGTGTGGTAGTTGACCCCGTTAACTCTACTGGAGCTATCTCGATAGTGCCACTTTTGGAGCAAATGGGTTGCGAAGTGTTTGTTATAAACGGAGAAGTGAACGGTAATTTTGCGCACAATCCAGAGCCGCTTCCAGAGAATTTGAATCAACTATCGCGTGAAGTTTTAAATAAAAAGGCATTTTTAGGTATCTCTGTTGACCCAGATGTGGATAGATTGGCTTTTGTGCGTGAAGATGGTGAAATGTTTGGTGAGGAATATACTTTGGTGGCGGTGGCTGATTATATTTTAAGTAAAACGCCCGGCAATACGGTGTCTAACCTTTCCTCAACCCGTGCTTTAAGAGATGTCACCGAAAAACGAGGCGGTATTTATGAAGCAGCAGCAGTAGGAGAGGTGAATGTGGTGACTAAAATGAAGGAAATCGGCGCTGTGATTGGTGGTGAAGGCAACGGCGGTGTTATTTATCCTGCCCTTCATTACGGTCGTGATGCTTTGGTGGGTGTGGCTGTGATGTTAACTGCTTTAGCTGAATTTGGCAAACCACTTTCTTTTTTAAGAAAAAGATATCCTGAATATACTATTTCAAAAAAGAAATTGGATCTGCCTAAGGATATTAATATTGATACTCTTTTAAATCAATTGGACGATAAGTACAAACCGATGAAAGATTGCTCACGCAGCCGAATTGATGGTTTGAAAATTGAATTTAAAGATGGTAATTGGATTCACATGCGTAAGTCGAATACCGAACCCATTATTAGAGTATATGCAGAAAGTACTTCGGAAGTGATTGCGGATAATTTGATTCAAAAAATTAATCGCGATATTTACGAAATACTGAATGCGAGTAGAGATGAAAATTAACTTTTACCCGTGCCACCGCTCTAAGCGGTGCCACGGATGAGGAATATACTGAGGGGGTGTTTGTCCAACGACTTACACCCCCTCAGTATTTTTATGAAAAATGAACATAAAACGTAATTACTTAGTCAGATAGTCGCTGACGCTCCGTTTAGCCACTGATTTTACAGATTTTTACAGATTTACACTGATTTTTAAAAAATAATTACTTGTAAATCAGTGTAAAATCAGTCGGTTTCAGTTTAATCAGTGGCTAAACGGAGCATCAGCGACTTCACAGCTAAGTAATTGCGAAAAAACAAGGTTATTTTAAGTCAAATACTTGACGTAATTTTGCGCATCGTACATCTTATATCTTACATCTTTTTCCCATTAAAAAATGAGAGTCTATTTTGATAATGCCGCCACTACGCCAATGGCTCCCGAAGTGATAGAAACCGTGAGCCATGCCATGCGGACGCTTTTCGGCAATCCCTCCAGCATTCATGCCGATGGGCGAATGGCGCGCACTGCCGTGGAAGATGCCCGTAAAACGGTTGCTAAATATCTGAACGCCAGCATTGGAGAGATTTTTTTTACCTCAGGTGGAACGGAATCCAATAATATGATTTTGAAAAATGCGGTGCGGGATTTGGGTGTAAAACGTTTTATTACCTCCAAAATTGAGCACCATTGTGTGCTACATACACTCGAAGCCCTTGAAAAAACGGCGGATATTCAAGTAGAATTTGTGAAAATTGATGAAAAAGGGCGGATTGATTTAGATAATTTAGAAGTTTTATTAAAAACTAATAACGATAAAACCCTCGTTTCACTCATGCAC
>JANMYC010000639.1:0-7134 GCA_031381715.1 Saprospiraceae bacterium | reverse complement strand
CCAGCAAAAAACCAAAATCGTATTGGTTGGAACGATGCACTTTGAGCCTTCAACGTCCGATGTTTATAAAAACGATGCGGTGGATTTGAAGAACGCTGCCCGTCAAAAACAAATCAAAGAAGTGGTGGATAAATTCGCCGCGTTCAAACCCGACCAAGTTTGTGTGGAGTGGATTATGCCTAAACAATTGAAATTGGACAGTTTATACAAAGCATTTTTAAATGGTACCTATAAGTTGTCGGATAACGAAATTGACCAACTCGGTATGACAACCGCTAAAGCAACTGGTTTGAAGCAGGTCACTGCCATCAATCGTTTTGGCGAATTTGACAGCGATACAGTAACCAATTACGCTCTTAAAAATGGACAAGCTGACATCATGAAGCAATTAGATGTGTATTCAAAAATATTTATGGGCGAAATAAACGGCAGTATGGCGAAGCAATCGGTTAAAGATTTTTTGATTTATATCAACAGCAAAAAAGCCTTGCAAGACAACCTCGGTTTTTACTTGAAATACATGGCTAAAATCGGCAAAGGCGACGACTATGTAGGTAGTAAATTAGTTGCCGATTGGTACACCACAAATCTGAATATTTACACCAATATTTTAAGGGTTGTAAAGCCCACGGATAAGGCGATTTTGGTCATTTTTGGACAAGGTCATGTGCCTATTTTGAAACATTTATTTGAAAATAATGATGATTTTGAGGTGGTAGAAGTAGCAGCAATTTTGAAATGACCCCCGCCGAGTTCTCGGGGTTAATAACCTCAGTATTCCCTTGATAATCAATTAATTATAAAACAAAAAATCACAACCAATGAAAAAAATTATATTGCTTTTTATGCTTATTGCCAATAGTGCATTTGCTCAGAATGCTGTCCCAATTATCAGAGCCAAAAGCGCTTATGCTTCAGTGCGGATCGGAAATGATTTTTATAAAGATGCTTGGAATATGAAGCCCAATACCCCTCAAACGGCTGATGATATTCCTTCGGAGGTGGCAGAGAATGGGACTCTTTTTGCCGTAATCACCGATTTAGATTCCGTGGGGTATGTGATAAAACGAGGGCAAAAACAGCTATTTTGCGTTGTTCTAAACGAAAAAGATAGCGTTTGGGGCATTTTGAAGGGGAGTCTCCCGAAAGGCAGTTTTTCAGAAGCTTATAAAAAAAAGTACAACGGTAAAACCATTATCGAAGTGCCAGAACCCTACGAATTAATCAATGTCATCATGGCAATTACACCCACGGGAATCCGAGATTCTGACCTCATTGAGCATACAGCTAACCATTATGGAGCGTTGATACAACAATTTAGCCCTTTCAAAAGTCATCGAGCGGTGGTCGTTATGGATTCACTTTTGAAAGCTGATATGTATTACGATATAAAAATGGACGCTTATTCTTTGGTATTTAACGGGGATAAATTGGACAGAAAAAAAGAATATGACCGCATCAGTTGGGGCAACGATAACACGATTTTACCTTACGTTACGCTTTTTGAAGATTTTGCTAAAAAGTCCAATTTTCGGTCATTTTATCAGAAAAATAAGCCTTATTATGCCCGAATGATACGCGCATATAGGGATTCGCTGGGCGTGCCACAGATGCAGGAATGGCTCAATTTGAACTTCCCCGCTACTCGTAAAAACTGTACCAAAATCATTTTTTCACCGCTTGTCAATGCCAATCAATCGGCGACAGGATTTGAGAACGACAGCTTTGCAGAAGCCCAAGCCCACGTAGATTTTCCAAATTTTTGGTACAATCCAAAAACATCGAAACTCTCCGAAAAAGGCTTTAATATCAGACGAGGCAATATTGTTTTTACGGAATTAAATCATGGTTTTGAGAACCCAGAGTTTGAAACTGAAAAGAATTTGGCTGAATTGCGGGCTATGAACATCAATCTGGATTTTTTTAAAGACAACATAAAAATGAAGGCATACAATAACCCCCTCAGTTGCATCGAAGAATACATGAATTGGGCATTGGTTTCCCTCCGTTTTATGGATATTGGACCCAAAGAAGATTGGGAAAACTTTTTCACCGATGTTGAAAACAACCAACAGAATAGGCGCGGTTTTATTCAATTCAAAGCCTTCAATCGCTTTCTGATAAAAGCCTATCAAGAGCGCACGAAAGGGCAAACGGTGGCAGATTTGTATCCACAGATTTTGGGGTGGTTTCGGGAGCATAATAAATGAACTGACCCCCTCAGTATTTTTAACATTTTAAAAGAAATTGCACAATGAAATATCTATTTTCCGTAGCGTTATGTCTATTTTCTTTATTAAAATTGGATGCACAAAACCCAAAAATAGAAGTTTTGGTTTTGGGAACAACGCATTTTTTTAACATAAAAGATGATTCAATTTCAAGCCCCCAAAAGCGAGAAGATTTAAAAAAGGTATTGAATGATTTAAAATCTTTTAATCCCCAACAAATATTTATTGAGAATCCAGCTAGTGCAGATTCTTTTTGGTTAGATGCCTATAAAACCTTTCAGAAGGACAACAAAGAATCTACCGATGAATGGTTAATCAATAACGAGATATATCAAATCGGGATAAAATTGGCAGCCATGCTCAAATTGCCAAAGGGTGTGCAAGGCATTGATTGGACTGACCCTGATACCAGAGACACAACCCTGGTTTTCAACACGAAATACGAGCAAGCCTATGTCAATTTTATCAAAGAATTGAGAACCCATGTTATTGAAAAAAAAGGCAATCCAGAAGATGAAGCGGGTTTGAAACTATACGAGGACATTCAAAAACAACTTGCGCCCTATTATGGATTCAATAAAACGGTTCGATTGAATGAGATGTTCAAAACCTTGAATATGCCCGAAAATTTAAAAAAAATGTATTATTCAAATCGGCTTGGTGACCTTGTCATGAATACAGCAGGCGTGGGTGCCGAATTAAATGGTCTTACGGGTTTTAGAGATTTTAAAATTTACCGCAATGCCTTAAATCGCCTTGAAAAAAAGACGCAACGTGTGCTGATAATTTATGGGGCGAGTCACGTCCATATTCAGCGAGAATTGTTTGGTTTAGACCCCAGATTTAAAGTGGTAAATGTTGCTCAATTTATAAAATAACGTTTTATGATTTTCGGGATACCCCTCAGTATTACGAGTAAAATTAACTATAAAATATTGAAAATCAATTAATTATAAACCAAAATCAATATCCAATGAAAAAAATGCTACTCTTTTTTATGCTCATAGCTCATCTCTCTTTTGCCCAAAATGTAGAGATTTTGCTCATCGGAGCATCTCACAATTATGGCGAAAACTCAACGAATGATTTTTCAAAAATCCATCAAAAAATACGACAATTCAAGCCTGATGCCTTCTTTGGTGAATACCGCTCAAAGGAAGATGAACGCCTTTTGATGAACTATTGGTGCAAATCTTTTAACAATGAACGCATCGAGCGATTGAAAGCTAAAAGACCGATTGCGGATAAAGATTTACCAAAAGTGATAGCGGAGTTGAAGACAAAAATCGCTCAAAATCCGAATGATTGGAAGGCGCGAATTGACATTGCTCACGCTTATTTTTTAGACCAAGATGTCGCCAACGCTTACTTTCAAATGTGGCAAGTGTATAATAATAAGAGTGTGCCACCGAATAGCGATATTTTCAATTATTCAAAATTAATATTGCCCACGGAAATAGATTCCTTGCACAAAGCAATCAAAAATTATAACACATCTGAATACCACTATATCGGTTTTCCGATGATGATAGAAATGGGCATGAAGGAAATATATCCAATGGATTGCCAAGTCTATGATTTGAATTACAGCACAGCCGTTGATTCTTTATGGACGCAATATGAGGTTTTTCAAAAAGACACAATTGGGGGGTACAATGCGGATTTTAAAAAGTTAGAAAAAGCGATGTATGCAGCACAAAGCAATAAAAAGAAGTTGGAAAAAACGGATAAGTATTACACCGAGTATATGAATACAGATGAGTCGGGCAAAATTAATTTGACCTACGATTATATGGTGCCTGAAATGTATGATTTCAAGGGATTTCCAAAAGCGGCGGTATTGTCGGCAATTCATTGGTGGAATATGCGGAACATGGGTATGTGTCAAAATACGGTTGAAAGAGCGAAGAAGTTAGGTGTCAAGAAAGTAGTCATTATTGTGGGTGCCAATCACCGTCTGGGCATGCAAGCCATTTTTGAAAAAATGCCCAATGTGAAAGTGTGGAATATTAATGGGTTTGGGAAATAGCGACCCCCTCAGTATTTCGGGTATTTTCCTTAAATTTTTCCTAAATTTTAATCTAAAAAATGATAAGAATAACAACTTTAGTAGCCTTAGTTATTGGCAGTTTAACAATGGGTTTTAGCCAAGATAAATTGACGAAAGCGGATGTCATTAAAAACGTTTATAGTTTCAAATTAGATACCAATGCTTTGCAATTAACGGGCAATGGTTGGGACAGTTTGAAAAAAGAAATGACGTTAAATCATTACGTGTTAATGGGTGAATACCATAATTCTATGTTGGTTTCTAAGTTAACTGAAATCTTTTTTTCGGAGTTAAAAAAGAACGATTTTTCGGTTTGGATGACCGAAATCAGCCCTTTGGCAGCGGATAAATTGAACAAATTGGTACGTGATAAAAGCTATCCAAAAAGCATCATTGATTTTAATAAAAAATATAAAAAATGGTCTTATTCACCCATTCCTTTTTTTAGCAATTCTGCCGATTTTGATATGCTGAAAGCATCTAAAAAATACGGTTTTGATTTGTGGGGCATTGACCAAGATTTTTTTGTCGGTTTTGACTTCGTTCTGGATGATGTTTTTCACACCTTGGATGATAAAATGCAAATTAAATATGCCGCTTTAATTGACAGTGTGCATAAATCAACCAATGATAAATACTACAAAGAATTATTTACGCTGATTAAAACGCCCGAAGCGCAAAAAATCAAAAAAGCACTGGATGCTTCTTTTGCTATTTATGGTGATAGAACAATGGCTGCGAATTCGGTGCGGTCAACTTTGATGAAAAGCAATTTTTTTAACTACGAATTGCCTTATTTGAAGAGCAATAAACCTTCGCCAAAAGTATTTTTTAAGGCGGGTTCAAACCACGTAGCACGGGGTTACAGTTCCACAAAAATACTCGATATTGGCGAAACCATCAGTCAATTTGCTGATATGCAAAGCCAAAAATCGCTGCATATTGCTTTAGCAGTTCGCTATGAAATGGAGAAAAAAATCAAAACGGATAAGCTCGGTGACGGTGATTATCCCGATGAATTATTGGCTTTATACAATGAAAATCAATGGGTTGTGGTTGATTTACGTCCTTTTCGCTCCACCGTTCAGTGGATGGAAAGGAACGATAAAAAAATAGATTTATCGCAAACCATGATTGATGCCATTAAATCTTTTGACTTTTTTATTCTGTCACCTGAAATTGGTGGGAATTGATTTTTGAAATAGAGACCCCCTCAGTATTTTTACGAAAAAACAGAACGTATCAATCATTAGAGATTATAAAAACAATACACAATGAAGAACATTTTACTCCTCTTAATTTGCTGCTTTTATACTTCTGTAACCAATGCTCAAGCGGATTGCAATTGCTCCCAAAACTTCAAAGTATTGCAACAAAAAGTACGCACTAATTATGCGGGCTTCGATTATCGCATAACCGATAATAACCGCAAGGCTTTTGAGCTATTGACGGACAGTGTAACAAAAGCGGCGGCAATACTCACCGATGGTTACGATTGTTATACGTTAATGAAAAGATGGGTAGCATTTTTCAAAGATGGGCACATATTTTTGACAACGACTTTCCCAGCAAAGAATATGCCTACGGGAGCTCCACAAATGACCACACTCGATAGCACCGCGTTTTATCAATATTTGGATAAAAATAAAGGTAAATTGGCGGCGGCTGAGGGCGTTTGGCGTACTGATGATGGTAATTATACAGTTGCAGTAAAACGAAATGAAACGCTTGCAAATGCTTACCAAGCCACCATTTTAAAGGCAAAATCAGAGAAATGGAAAGTTGGTTTAGAAAAATTTTCTTTAAAAAAAGATGGCGATAAATGGAAGGCGACTTATTACATGGGTGATTTTACGCCTACAAATATTAAAGCAACAATAAATGAAAACATCTTGATTTTTACCCAATTTGGTACGTGGGAAAAGGTGTATCCCGAACCCAAAATTAAATTAGATGCACAGCAAATCGCTATGGATCAGATAGCCTATTTCAAGATGATTGATGATAAAACGGCTTATTTGCGTTTCAGTACTTTTAACCAAGGATCTGATGTTATTGATAGTGTAATCAATAAAAACAAGACTCAAATACTGTCAACACCTCGGCTTATCATCGATATTAGAGATAATGGGGGCGGTTCAAATAGTAATTATAAAAATATTTTACCATTTATGTACACCCAACCATACACTGTAGATAATGGGGATGGCGGTTACGTGTTAGCGACTGAGGATATCATTGCCGCCGAAAGAAAGATTTATGAACAAGCGTGGAACAGCCTATCTGGCGAAAGTAAAAAGGAATATGCTACAGAATATGGTGAATGGAAAAGCACCATTGATAGTATGGATAAGGTCAAAGGGGCTCGATATTACTATCCAAGTACACCTACTACAAAGATGGATAGTGTCACAAGCAATCCCAAACAAGTAGCGGTATTAATCAATAAAGGCTGTGCCAGTACTGCTGAATGGTTTATTATGGAGGCTGAATATTCCAAAAAAGTGACCCTTTTTGGTCAAAATTCAGCGGGAGTTATGGATAATACGAATGTGCGCCAACATGCGTTAGCGTGTCCTTCATATACTATATTTGCTGCCAGTGGGCGGCGGGGTGGCGCAAGCACACGCCCAATGGACAATGTCGGATTTAAACCCCATGTCTTTATCCCTGAAACCGAGGAAGATTGGGTGAAAGTGGTTTTGAATTATTGGAAAAAGTAATTTTAAATAAGGGGCAAACACCCCTCAGTATTTTCGTCCCAAAACAGGGAAACTACCTATAAATCAAGTACAACCTATTAAATTCTGAAAAAAATGCTATCTTTTTTACGATCCACATGGCAAAATACGG
>JANMYC010000636.1:0-1722 GCA_031381715.1 Saprospiraceae bacterium | reverse complement strand
CAAGTGATTTTGTGGATTATTTCTCTGAATTTGCCTTGATTCGCTATCGGGTATTCGTTGAAATTCAATATTTTATCCAAAGCCTCTATTTTATCCTCTTCAAAATTTTTCAATTGAGGCAAAGGATAATTGGCTAAAGCAATAAAATATTGAATTTCAACGAATACCCGATAGCGAATCAAGGCAAATTCAGAGAAATAATCCACAAAATCACTTGTTTGGCGCGCATATCGGCCATCAATTGGAGAAATCGCTTTTAACATTTATTGAGATGTTAGATGTTAGATGTTAGATTTTAGATGTTAGATGTAGCGAATATTCAGAAAACTGGATATTTTTTTAAAGAATCTGCAAATTTCATTTTAAAAAGTTAAAGCGTCAAAGAAATGGGCTCAAAATTTTAAATATTCCAGATTTCAGATTTCAAATTTCAAATTTTAGATTTTAGATTTCAGAATTATGAAAATTAAAAGTTAAGGAATAGATTTTGAGAATCTGAAATTTTGAAATCTGAAATTTGAAATCTCAAATCTCAAATTTGGAATATCCATTAAATTGCCTTAATTTCACATTCAATACCAAGGTTAAATAATTCATACATATTAATATCCTAAATACTTTTCATTCATTCTTAAACAATCAATTTATGAGTCCATTTTACATTCTTCTCGCTTTAGGTGTAGTTGTGTTTTTTATGACTTTTAAAACGGTCAATCAAGGTACCATTGCGGTAGTCACCGTATTTGGTAAATATCAGCGCTTGCTCCGCCCAGGTTTAAATTTTTTAATACCTGTTATTGAACAGATTTTCAAGGTTGTGTCCATCCAAAATAAATCGATTGAAATTGAATTTCAAGCCATCACGCAAGACCAAGCCAATGTTCATTTTAAAACATTGATTCTCTACGCCGTTATGGATGAAACCGAAGACAATATCAAAAAAGCAGCTTTTAAATTTGTGAATGATGCCAATTTTATGCAATCTTTGATTCGCTCAGTGGAGGGTTCCATACGTGGTTACGTGGCTTCGCAAAAGCAATCTGAAATTCTGAGTTTGCGCCGTGAAATTGTCCACGATGTGAAAGACCAATTAGACCACGTTTTGGTAGAATGGGGCTATCATTTGATTGATTTGCAACTGAATGACATCACTTTTGATGAAGAAATTACCCGTTCAATGGCTAAAGTAGTGGCTTCAAACAACCTTAAAGCAGCGGCTGAAAACGAAGGGCAAGCCCTTTTAATCACCAAAACAAAATCCGCTGAAGCCGAAGGAAATGCCATTAAAATATCCGCTGAAGCCGAAAAAATTGCGGCTCAACTGAGGGGTCAAGGTGTCGCCCTCTTCCGTCAAGAAGTAGCGCGTGGTATGGCAGAAGCTGCCAAGGAAATGGAAGATGCTAAGCTCGATTCGTCTATTTTAATGTTCGCGATGTGGACAGAAGCCATCAAAAACTTCGCTACCGATGGAAAAGGCAACGTCATTTTCCTCGATGGCTCTACTGAGGGGATGCAAAAAACCATGAAAGAAATGATGGCTTTACAAAATATGGATAGGAAATAGTTATTGATTATTGATTATTGATTATTGATTATTGATTATTGGTTATGTATACTACGTGTATAATCAATAACCAATAATCAATAACCAACAACCACAAAGATGCCGCTTCAAAACCTTATCTTACGCCGTAAGCTCTACATGGAGTTTACGGCTTTTTT
>JANMYC010000593.1:0-2727 GCA_031381715.1 Saprospiraceae bacterium | reverse complement strand
AAAACAAATAAAGTTCAATTCTCAAGTTTGCCCCCCTACCCCCGAAGGGGGATTAACCTTCAAAAAAGTGAAAATTTCGACTTTTACTTGAATTAATCCCCCTTCGGGGGTATGGGGGCAAACTTGAAATCATGTACCTATCGAAATATAGCAAAGAATGTAAATTTCTTTATTTTTATTCCCTATTTAAAAAATCTCATTTAAAATACCCGCCAATCGTACACCACCTTTTAATAATTGAAGATTCAGCGTATCGATATGATCATAATTGTAGCGATAACTTAATTTCTGATTCGGTTGTGTAATGCCCGCGTACAATTTATCCGCAATTTGATACGATTCAAAAAGCCATTCCGACATGGGTTGTTGCTGCCACTGTTTTCTCAGTTTTTTATCCGTAAAATTGATGCTGGCGGTATATTCCGTATAACTCAATTTCTGATAAGTAATCAGCTTTTCGTCCCAAAGGGCGTGTAGATTGGTGGGTTCATTGAACCACAAAACGTTTATTCTATTACCGCCTAAATCTTCCTTACGCCCCACGTGCATCGGTTGATGAATGTCACCGACAATGTGAATCACCAAACGAAGATACATTTGCTTTTTATCAAGCGGCGTTTGCTTGTTTTTTAATTCTTTTATTAAAAAGTTCAATTTGGTAAAAGCATCTACGATGGTATCTTGCTGCAAGTAATTAGAAAAATCCGTATAATTCAAGCCACTTTTAACATTGATGTAATGCCAAGGGTCGAGGTAATTCATCGTAGAATCTGATTTGATAAAATCCGCCCAATTGCTGGAAATAGCAATGGATTCATTTCCGAGTATCTTTCGGATATTCCTTTTAGCCCTACAACTCAGATAAGATTCAGCAACCTCTCCTACTACCCGATGACCGATTTGACTCCACTCAACTCCTTTGGGTGAAACGCCCTCCTCGCCTTTTCTCGAACGATTATTTAAAGTAAAAGCAGAAAATAAAAGCACTGCAACAAGCAAACTGAACGGTATTGCTTTCTTCATAATGACTGGATTGTTTAAATTAAAAATGAAATAAATTTTATTAAACGTTTTTTGGTAATTATTTAGCCAAATGGTCGCTATTGCTCCGTTTAGCCACTGATTACACTGAAATTGACTGATTTTACACTGATTTAAGTATATTTATTAAAAAATCAGTGTAAAATCAGTCTTAATCAGCTAAATCAGTGGCTAAACGGAGTGAAAGCGACTATGCAGCTAAGCCATTACGTTTTTTGAACAATAACAAATAAAACCAATGTTTTATTTCTGAGCAAAATAACGTTTTTTTTAGTAAATTTACATTCTTAAAATATACTTAAAAAACTTTTGTAGCAACCTTCCTTATATAATATTTCGTTGTTGTATTTAGGAATGACAAAACAGTAAAATAACTACGTTTTGCATCGTTCTTTATCCGTTTTAATTTAAAACCTTATTTGACTCATGGAAGAGCGGCTACTATATTTCTTACTCATTTGTACTTTCACTGCTTGTCGGCAATCCTATCAAGAAGATATATTACTCCGACCGGTTGCTGATTTTTACATTAAAAACGGCAATTGTAAAGCACCGTGCATTACTTCATTTGGCAATACATCCAAAGGGAACGTGGATATGCAGTTTGTCTGGGATTTCGGTGACGGAGATTCTTCTCGCCTTGAAAACCCCGCGCACATTTATGAAAAAGGCGGGGTGTACAATATTCAACTAACTGCTACTAACAAAGCTGGATTCGGTTTCGCCAATAAATCTGTCACGATACAATCCGATTTACCCGTTGGTTTTTTTGAACTTTGTCGAGTTGATAAAATAACCTACGTGAAAGTTCCGCCCACAAAACCCGATGGAAAACCGTGGGATGATTTACCTGGCAGTTCTGCCCTACCCGATTTACAATGGTTGATCAAGGATACCACCAGAACTTATATTCGGAGTCAAGAACTGGCGGAGTTGGTTAATTTTGACCAAAAACTATTGCCTTTCACGGTTCCGAGAGAAGGTTTATCGGGTTCATTGCGGCAATTTAATCAAGTTTATACCCTCATAGTTCAAGACATTGACCAATCTGGAGAAGATATAATTGGCAGTTTCAAATTCCGTCCAATTGATTATTTCCCCGCTCAACCCGATAATGCAACTGTTCCTTCTAATTTTCAAAGAGAATTTACTTTAAAAACGCCAGAAGGACTTGAAATCATTGTCACTTTAACTTGGCGTTAGGTAAATTCTTTATTATTTGAAAATAGTAAAATACTGAGGGGATAGACTGTTTTTTTCATTTTAATTTGATATTTTGATTAAAAATAGAGAAAATACTGAGGGGTCAAACAAATAAAATTTCACCGTTGCTGACTTTTTAAGACCAACAACGGTGAAATTCATCCTACTTCTTTGACAAAATATCTTTGCCCATTGCCTTGATAATCACCGTGCGGTCGTAGGTAGTGATATAGCGGTCGATCTTTTTGTTTGCATTGAAATGCGTAACAAAGTTCATCCTAAGATTCCCAGTACCAGTGGCAAAGACTAACTGATTGGAGAAATAGCTAATCACAATATTGCCAGTGAGTTTAGACCTCGCAGTAGGTTTTAGTGCATTTACTGGAAGAAAGACTGCTTCGTCCATCGTCATTGATTTAATACCCGAAGTGGCTTTCCAGTTTTTCCACCAATCAATCACCGCTTTTTTGCCGACCAATTTGG
>JANMYC010000546.1:0-3149 GCA_031381715.1 Saprospiraceae bacterium | reverse complement strand
TCAAATTTGGCATTTGATGAGTAAAAAGCAGGAGTAAAAAGCGTGAAATATGGTGCGTTTCGCTCCATCAAGCTGAAAGCATGACTGAGGGGTATAATCCATTTGTATTTGAATGAATTGAACAGATTTCCAGTGCGGTTTCGGGCATTTTTGAAATCAAGCTAAAGCCTTTGCTTTACTTGAGATTAAAAGCTCTTTTATCTTGTCGAATTCATCAGAAAATGCTTGGCGATCTATTTCAGTGCCATTTTGGACAAGCTCATCAACGCCTTTTTTGATAATTTTAAGATTATCTTTAATGCCTTGAAAATAAGCTTGAACCGCAATTTTTCTATCCCTGGCATTTAGTTCGTTCAGAAAAGTATGCCAATCAGCAGCAAATTTTTCAAGACTATACTCCTCTGTACCCATAGTTTGAGATTGTAGAATGAGTGTATCAAGGCGGAGTTTATTAGATTTATTCATAATTATTAATTATTTTTTTCTGAAATCAAGTTCTTTTTCGAGTTGAATGATTTTATCTAAAATCTCATTGCGTAGTTCTTCTAATTCTCGTTTGGACATTGCAAGAAGAAAACTGTCTTCATTGAGTATAGTTAATTGGATTTGTCGGTAAGCGTTTTGTAAAACAAGTAGCTTATCTTTTTTTTCTTGTTCAGTCATAGTATGGTTTTGTTTTGAGTTTTCTTAAAACAAATTTAAGCCTTATTTTTTATAAAAACAGGTCGTTTTAAAATATTATTTTTGATAAAATGATTAACGTAGGAATAATAGGTGGCGCAGGATATACAGCAGGTGAACTGTTACGTATCCTTTTGAACCACCCCTCAGTAAAAATACAATTTGTGCATTCTACATCGAATGCGGGTAACTTGTTGAGTAATGTACATACTGATTTGATAGGTGAAACAGATTTGACTTTCACGGATAAAGCGGATTATGCAGCAGTGGATGTGATTTTCCTTTGCGTGGGTCATGGTGATGCTAAAAAATTTGTTGACCAAACGGATTTGCCTCAATCTTTGAAAATCATTGACTTATCACAAGATTATCGTTGGGGCGCAAATCCTGATACGACTTGGGTATATGGTTTGACTGAATTGAATAAAGAAGCGACTAAAACGGCTCAATATGTAGCCAATCCAGGTTGTTTCGCAACGACTATTCAATTGGCCATTTTACCATTGGCAGCGCAAGGTTTGTTAAATGATGATGTCCATGTTCATGCTATTACTGGTTCAACAGGTGCGGGACAGAAGCCAACGGATACTTCGCATTTCAGTTGGCGCAATAATAATATTTCAATTTATGAAGCTTTTAAACACAGGCATTTGAAGGAAATCACGGCGAGTGTGAAATCATTACAAGAGGGTTTTAATGCTGAAATTAACTTTTTGCCCGTGCGGGGTAATTTTACACGGGGCATTTACGCAAGCGTTTATACAAAAACGAGCTTGTGCGAAGATGATTTGAAAAAGCTGTATCAAGAGTTTTATAAAGATGAGCCTTTTACGCACGTTACAGAGCAAAATCCGAATTTGAAACAAGTAGTGAATTCTAATAAAGCCATTATTCATGTTTCAAAACATGGTGATAAAGCATTGATTATCAGTATGATAGACAATCTTTTGAAAGGTGCTAGCGGTCAAGCAGTTGAAAATTTGAATTTGATGTTTGGATTGCCGCAGACTGAGGGGTTGAAATTGAAATCGGTGGCTTTTTAATTCTCGAATACTTTTTTCAAAAGAGTATCAAGTTCTTTTTCAGAAATACTTTCCTGTTCTGATTTATCAATGATTGTTAATAAAAAAACTTGTTCGTTCACAATTTTAACACAGGTAATAACTCTTGCACCACCTCGCTTGCCAGCACGTTTAGATGTGATATTAAGTCTTATTTTATAGCAATCTTGACCTAAAGAGATACCTTGAGTTGGATTTAGCTCTAAAAAATCAATCAAAGACAATAAATCATCTTCGAGGGACTGATATTTTTTTGAGAGTTTTTTTACTCGACGTTCAAAATTTTCTGATAGTAGGATTTCAAAAGGCATAGAAAATTATTTACAAAGAGAACGCTTTATTTTTTTTAAGTTCTAAGAGGAAGTTTTTAGCATTTTTTAATTTTATTTTGCCTTGCTGATGAAGTTCAGCTTGTTCCAAAGAAGATTTCAAATCGTTAACAAATTCCTGCTGTTCAGTTGTTAAAGATTCCCCATTTATCTTTTGAATTTTGGTAAAAGATAAATTTGTTACTAATTCGAGAAAAAAATCTAATTTATTATCTGGTACTTCAATTGTTATTTCTTTCATTCTCTTTATTTTTAACAAAAATAAGGTTTTTGTCAATTAAATAAAATTTAAGTTTCGGAAAAATTAGATTTGTTTTATTAATAATATTAATTATCCATTTTCAATTATACAGACCATGCAATTATTCGACGTTTATCCACTCTACGACATTGAGCCTGTGAAAGGACAGAATGCAAGAGTGTGGGACAAAAATGGGGTAGAATACCTCGATTTTTATGGCGGTCATGCAGTTATTAGCATCGGACACGCTCATCCACATTATGTAAAAATGATTTCGGAGCAAGTTGCTCGATTGGGTTTTTACTCCAATTCTATCATCAATTCGTTGCAACAGGAGTTAGCTGATAAACTCGGAGCGTTGTCTGGTTGCGATGATTATCAATTGTTTCTCATCAATTCGGGTGCTGAAGCGATTGAAAATGCGTTAAAAATGGCTTCTTTTCACAACGGACGTACCAAAATTATAGCT
Source organism: Saprospiraceae bacterium (assembly GCA_031381715.1). Taxonomy (GTDB): domain Bacteria; phylum Bacteroidota; class Bacteroidia; order Chitinophagales; family Saprospiraceae; genus JAAFJT01. The sequence continues at coordinate 368 of JANMYC010000546.1, read as the reverse complement.
TTTAAAAAGGCATTTCACGGTCGTACATCGGCTGCAGTGAATATTACGCCTGACCCGAAATTGGTTGCGCCGATAAATGCCACTTTCGAGCGTGAATTTCATGATCTGAATGATATTGAAACGGTTAGGGCTTCGATACTGAGGGGGGACGTGTGCGCTGTAATTGTAGAAGGTATTCAAGGCATCGGTGGTATTCATATTCCATTGGGAGAGTTTTTAAAAGAAATTCAAGAGCTGTGCCATCAGACTAATACAGTTTTTATTTTGGATGAAATTCAGTCGGGATATGGTCGTTCGGGGGCATTTTTTGGATTTCAGCATTATGCTTGTATTAAGCCTGACATTATCACGATGGCAAAAGGCATGGG
>JANMYC010000494.1:0-2679 GCA_031381715.1 Saprospiraceae bacterium | reverse complement strand
AAAGTGGACATAAATTTCTTTTAGATATGATAAAAATGCTCTCCGTTTATTCAAGCCGCAAATTTAAACGATTATTACTTCCTTTTAATATTTCATTTGCGCAAAATTAATCTGATTATCAATCAATTTATTTTCATTTTTTTTAATTGTTTAGCTACTCAGTCGCTTACGCTCTGTTTAGCCACTGATTACACTGAAACCGACTGATTTCACACCGATTTACAAGTAGTTTTTTAAAAAATTAGTGTAAATCTGTCAATATCTGTAAAATCAGTGGCTAAACGGAGCGTAAGCGAGTATCTGGATATAGTAATTACCATTTTTTTTTATTAAAATTTAAAAACTCAAAAACCGCTCTAATATTTTTTTCGTAAATTGATACAGAGATGAAATATAGAGCGCGCGCCATTTAAAAAGCATTGCTAATTAAGCATTTAAAAACTCAATTTTAATCTAACATTAAAAAGTCTAATCTTCCCTATTTTATTTAAGTAAAAATTGTACCTATGAAAAAAACAATTACCCAGACACAGTTATGGACTGCTCTTTTTATGCTCTTTACAAGCGTATCTATCAATGCTCAAACCATTTATGGTCTAACTTCCGACTCTAAATTGGTATCTTTTAGCGCAACCACTCCCGGCACTATCGCCACCAATGTAGCCATTACGGGCTTAAATGCGGGTCAATCCATCATTGGCATGGATGTTAGACCTGCAACGGGCGAGATAATCGCATTGGGCTATAATGCGACTACTGACTCCGTTAGTGTGTACGCAATAAACCCGACAACGGCTGTTGCCACGGCAAAAGGACCATCTATAAAACTCACAGGCTTAGGCTCAGCAGTGGGTTTTGATTTTAATCCTACGGTTGATCGCATTCGTTTAGTCGGTAAAAATGGTTTAAATTATCGTTTAAATCCCAATAATGGCGCTTTAGCCGCTACGGATTTGACTTTAAAATATGCTACAACGGACGCTAATAACGGTAAAACACCAGGCGCTACTGCTTGTGTGTACACCAATAGTTACATCGCTTCTACTAATACGCAGCTTTTCACTTATGATGAAACTCAAAAAGTGATGGCACTTCAAAACCCACCCAACGATGGCGTTTTGAATACTCAAGCCGCTTTAACTGGCATCGCATCAACTGCCATTTTGTCGGATTTAGATATATATACCAATCCTACCACATCTGCTTCTACAACTTATGCGGTTGTGAGAACAGGTAGTTTGGATTCATTGTATTCTCTCAATATCACGACTGGTGCATTCACTGCAATAGGCGCTTTAGGAGTTGCCGTTACCGATATTGCAGTTGCTATTAACAGAACTGTACCTGCTTTGCAAGGCACTTTGGCTTATGGTTTGACTTTTACGGCGGGGAATTCAGCTTTCAATTTTTTGCAATTTGACACTAAAAATCCCACTATTATCCGTTCAGCCCAAACGATTACAGGTTTGAAAACGGGTCAAAACATTGTAGGCATGGATGTTCGTCCGCAAGATGGTAAAATCTATACTTTAGGTTACAGAAGTACGGATTCAGTAGCTACTATTTATACTTTAAATGAAACAACGGCTGCTTTGGCCGCTTTTGCGGGAGCAGATTCATTTAAATTGGCATTGACAGGTCAAGTTACTTTTGATTTTAACCCAGCTGCCAATCGCCTACGCATTATGAGCTCTACCAATAGCAATAATTATCGATTGAATTTAACTGTAAATCCGATTACTGTCACCACCGATACATCATTGACTTACAGAACAACGGATGTGAACACGGGTAAAACACCTGTGGTAGTTACAGGAGCATACACAAATTCATTTAATGGTGCTACGGCAACCCAATTGTACGATATTGATGCGTCACTCAATAATTTTGTGAATCAAAATACAGCTAATGGCGGCTTTTTAAATACAGTGGGTGCATTGGGTTTGACTTTGGATCCTAATGATTACACAGTTGACCTGGATATTTATTCAAACAAGGCGACCCCCTCAGTAGATTCGGCTTTTTTAATGGCAAATATCATGGGTTCAAATGGTTTTGACAATCTTTATACCCTTAATATCGGATCGGGCGCGGCAACTTTAGTCAATCGAATAGGCTTAGGCATTGCTTTACGCAACATCGCTGTCACCCTCTCACCATTGAACACTTCAGTAAGAGATTTGCCACAAACCTTAAAAACGGCAATTTATCCAAATCCAGCGTCAAGTCAAGTAACGCTTTCATTTGATAATCAAAAAGGGAGCCGAGTCAATATCGCTATTTTCAATCTTCAAGGTCAATTGGTTCAAAGAGAAGTGTACGAAACAGGTATTATTGATTTTAGTAAAACCCTTGACGTGAGTAAATTACCCAATGGCGCTTACATGATTCGAGTATCAAATGATTTTGAAGCCACCGTAAAGAAGTTAATGAAATTCTAAAAAGAGAACTTTATAAATTGTGTTTATAAGTTGTAGTTAAGTTGATTAAATTGAAGCTTAAGCCATCAATCCTTATTTAAAGGTTGATGGCTTTTTGTTTTACGATTAGTTAAAAACAATTGTAGATACTAAGTCAGATAGTCGCTTACGCTCCGTTTAGCCACTGATTATACAGATATTGACTGATTTTCACTGATTTTCAGAAAATTACGTATAAATCAGCGTAGAATCAGCCAAT
>JANMYC010000429.1:0-2797 GCA_031381715.1 Saprospiraceae bacterium | reverse complement strand
GCCATTAATTGAGTAGTAGGCGCAAGCAGGCTCTTAAAATAAGCTAAATTATGCGCTAAAGCATTCAAATTAATTTCTAAAACCGTTTTATGTGATTTTTGAGCCAAACGCTCGGCAATCAACTCAAATGCAAACGGTCGTGCGCCTTTCAGTAAAATAATTTCACTCTTAAAATCAGCGTTTTTGATGTGTTTTAAAAAGTCGGAAGTTGTTTTAAAAAAGTGCAATTCAAGCGTTTTTTGCTTTTTACCCTTAAAAATCTGTTTTATTTGAGCCACATTTTCACCAATGCCAATGAGTTTTGAAATACCTTTTTCAAGCAACAAATGCCCTATTTTTTGGTATAAAACGGCGGAATCTTGTCCGCTTTGTAAAATATCAGAAAGAATGACCGTTCGTTTCAGTTGTCGGCTTTGCTGGGCAATAAAATCCAAGGCAATTTGCAATGAATTTAAATCCGAATTATAAGCATCGTTCACCACAAGGCAGCCATTTATCCCTGCCTTAAGTTCAAGGCGCATTGCAACAGGCTCAAGATGTCGAAGCTTTTCTTTATAATTTAAATGAGGATTTAAGGTCAGAGCTGCCAATAAACATGTCGCAATATTCTCAATCGAAGCCGTATCAGTGAAAGGTATTTCAATATCTATTTTATCATTTTTAAAAAGCAGTGATAAGCGTGTACTACTTTTAAATGATTGAATATCAATTATTTGTAAATCCGCAGCATTTCTTAAATCCGTGTCATCCCGATTACTCGGGATGGCACGGTTATGCTTTGACCATGTTAAATACGGTTTTTTAAATTCCACACTCGGAAATTTTTCAATTAATTCCTTTTGTAAAATAAGCATTGGGGCATTTTTAAATAAAAGAAGTTTTTCACCCAATTTCTCTTCATCCGAAGTGAACCCCTCAGTATGAGCCTCGCCGATATTGGTCAAAATGCCCAAAGTGGGTTTTATTATTTTTTCCAAATATGCCATTTCACCTTTTTTTGAAACGCCCGCTTCAAAAATTGCCAAATTATGCGAGGCATTAATTTGCCAAACAGAGAGTGGCACACCCACCTGTGAGTTATAACTTTTAGGACTTCTGACTATATTAAAATTGTCTTTTAAAAGCTGAAAAAGCCATTCTTTTACTATTGTTTTACCATTCGAGCCTGTGATTCCGATTACTTTTAAATCAGGAAATTGCGCTCGGTGGTAAGCTGCTAATTGCTGCAACCCCCTCAGTACATCGGGCACTATAATGATATTTGCGTCTTTAATGTATTGAAAATCAATCTTTTGTGAATTTGAAATAATGAAATTACGGACGCCGCGAGCGTACACATCAGCTACGAAATCATGTCCATCATTGCGTTCTCCAACAATTGCAAAAAAGAGAGAAGAAGCAGGAAAGGAGATTTTACGACTATCAATTAATAAATGCTCAATGAGGGTATCCAACTGAGGCGGCAATGCCCAAGTCCCGCCAAGTATGTTTTTAATATTAGAAATGTTATAGCTCATTCAGTGAATTTTAGAGCCGTAAAATTAGGTTTTTACCACCGTAAAGCGGAACTCCAGTTCCGTAAATAATTTTTATTTTTCAAGTGGAACCGAGGTTGCGCACAACAAAAAAGCCCTAATTCCATGACGAAATTAGGGCATATTGATATACTTAAAAACGAATTATCTAATAATCACCATGCGCTCAATTGCAGAGTGAGTGGCTGTTTTTAATTGATAGTAATAAACCCCAGCTGATACTGAGAGCCCGCCCCGATTTCTCGGGGGGGTATCAAATGACAAAGGAATTTCGTTATAACCCTTTGAAAATGAACGTTTTACGGTTTTTATTGTGCGTCCCGTTTCATCATAAACGTTGAGTTCGACATCGCTGTTTTCGGGTAAGCGGAAGCGAACCATTGTTTCGGAAGTAAACGGATTCGGCACGTTGGGTAGTAAAGCAAAATCACTCGAACCTTTATATGTCAATTGCACATTTGAGGATTCACCCAATTCATTGAAAGCTTGGGCGGGAGTCAAATCGGAAGTCAAATAAAGGGCATCACTGAGCTTGCTGCTTTTTTCAGCTTGAAAAGTCAGTTTTAAAATTTTAGCATCTTTTAAACCTTTCACATTATCACCGTCCCAACTGAGCGTGGCCATGCCTTTTTCATTAAAAATAGCGTAATTGGACGTGCTAAATCCTTTTAAATCAGCACTTTGAATATTCAATAATTTTAGAATATTTTTGTTAAAATTCATTGTAAACTGAAAAGCAATTGCATCGGCTTCGGAAACGGTTAATTCTATTTCATACGTTTTACCCGCTTCCAATATTTTATCTTCGAGGTTTAATTGCAAGCCAGCTTGACGCACTTCTAAAGCATTTGAGATAAGATTTTGAGCTGAAACGTTCACATCAGCCGTTTTAACGGCTATAAAATTGGCATCTCTAATGGTATCTTGAACATTAGTAAAACTAAAAGTTTCTGTAAAATTAGAGGGCGGTCGAGAAGGAGTCATTGGCAAAACGACATTTTTGGGTACAAATCGCCATGAGGTATTGCCTGGAATGCGATTGATTTGGCGTAAAATTAACTTTCGGGTCAATAAAATATCGGTTGCATCAATATATCCATCCTTATCAACATCCGCCGCTACGAGTTTGTAGGGAGAATCAAGAGTATTTAATTCCAAGATATGGCGTGTGATAAGGGCAACGTCGAAGGTTGTTACTCCATTAATCCAGTCCGTATCTCGAACCACATTCAAGGTGAAATTGCCCCCCCTCAGTAAATTAC
>JANMYC010000411.1:0-3345 GCA_031381715.1 Saprospiraceae bacterium | reverse complement strand
ACCATCCCAAGCCATAGTGGGCTTACCATCAAATTTTGGACCGTAATTGATAGAAAAACCTAAGACCCCTCTGGTATCTTTTATTCCATCATTATTAGTATCATACATAATAAAACCTTCAGCATCTTGACCTCCATTATTGACATGAAGAGGCGCTCCGGGTCCTCTCACGTTTTGGTATCTTGGCAAATAGGCAATGTTTTCAACGCCATAGCTGGCATTAAAATCAACGCCCAAGCCTTGTCCTTTTCTACCTTTTCCGCTTTTAGTAGTAATTAAAAGAACACCATTCACGGCTTCTGAACCGTATAATGCTGCCGCAGAAGCACCTTTCAAAACAGTGAGTTCTTCAATATCTTCAGGATTTATATCCAATAATCCATTACCCCTCAGTCTTTGGTCGCCCCAATAATCATTGTTTCTTACTTCCCCGTCGCGAATAGGTACACCATCCAATACAATAAGCGGCTGGCTACGCCCTGTGATAGAGTTAACACCTCTAATATTGATATTGACGGCACTGGTGGCACCACCCGGCGTTGCCGCAATTCTTACCCCGGCGGCTTTTCCGTACATAGCGGTTGCTAAGTTCGGCGTACCTGTGTTGGTTAGGTCTTCAGCTTTTATGGTGCTACTGGCATAGCCTAAAGCCCGTTGTTGCTTAGATTGCCCCAAAGCAGTTACAACAAATTCCGTGAGATTTTTAGTATCATCACTGAGTGTTACAGAAATATCGCTCTGATCAGCAGCTACTTCCGTTGGTGCTTTTCCAACAAAACTAATAACTAATGTTGCCCCTTGTTTTACTTTCATTGAAAACGTGCCGTCGTCATTGGTAAGCACTGCATTTTGAGTGCCTTTTTCCATAACTGTTGCAGCTATGATTGGGTCGCCATTTGATTCTTTTACAGTACCTTTTACTGTAATATCCGCTTGGGCAAAAGCAGCGTGCTGCATGACCAAAAAAGCGCCCGTCAGAAAAATGTAGATAAACTTCTTCATTCTGTGGAGGATTTTGATTGTTAAAAATTGATTGTGACTTGTACTATTTATTACTATAAACTAAACTTTCATCCATTTCAAAGACGCCCCGCTTGCGGTCTTTTATTTTCTCAAAATTTTCCATTACCAAAGTAGCAGCTCCTATCAATTCTGCTTTGTAACCCAAATTTGATACTTCAATAGTCGTGTTATGGGCAAGCCTTGGAATACAATACTCATTCAATGCTTGCTGGATGGGTGCTTGCCAAATTTTACCCGCTTTGGAGCCCCTTCCGCTCAATACAATTAATTTAGGATTGAGCAGATGAATCAAAATAGCAACGCCTCTACCTATTTTAAAACCTATTTCAGAAAGCAACTCAACGGCAAACTGATCGCCCTCTAATGCCGATTTAATGATATAATCGTTCGCTTCTTCTGCACTTTCAAAGGGCATTCCTGCCAATGTAGATACTTTTCCCTCGGCTAACCCTTCTTTTGCTTTTTCTATCAGTACCAACAGAGATGTCTCCGTTTCAAGGCAGCCGTGTTTACCACAACTGCATATTTTTCTATTCGTAAAAACAGGAATGTGACTGAATTCACCCGCAAAACCATTCTCTCCCCTGTAAAGCGCATTGTCCAGAATGAGCCCTAAACCTACCCCCCACCCCATATTAATAACCAAAACATTCCTTTTACCCACAGCCGCGCCAAAACGCAATTCAGCCAAAGCTATCAAACTTGAATCATTGTCAATAAAAACGGGCAACCCAACCGTTTCTGAAATATACTGAGTAATGCTGCCTTCTGATGTCTGCAAAAATGAGTAATTAATCCCCTTTTCAACGTCTATAAAGCCCGGCATGGCTACTCCTATACCCACAATTTTATCTTTACCAACCGGTAATTGGGATATAAAAGCATCTATTGCGTCCGTTAAAAGGCTCAAGGCCCGAGCATTTTTAGTGAGCGGAAGGTCTATTCTTTGTACTTCGCCTATTAAGTTATTTTTCATATCCATCAAGGCAATTCGAGTAATTAATTGATCCATCGATACCGCAACTATATATTGAATATCAGGCTTAATCGAATACACCAGTGGTCTTCTTCCTCCAGTAGAGGGTGCAAATCCCGTTTCCACCACCTTGCCTTCATCCGTTAACTCACCAATCAATTTTGTAATCAGCGGCAGGCTTTTATCCATTGCTTCACATATGTCGGCGCATGACAAGGATTTTGAAAAATAGAATAACTTTAAAATGCTCCTTTTATACACGCTTTTCTTGTCTGCCATAGTTTTGAATTAATTTGATTAAAAATAGACCGAACAAAACACCGTAACAGCAATAATTAAGATTGACTCTTTTTCAATAGAAATTGCTCACAGATGAACTTGATATTGATTTGAGTTTTCATCTACAAAGTTTTTTTGTTCGGTCTAAAAGATAACTAAACTACAAGAATAAGCAAATGTAAAAATCTTTTTCATTTTTTTATAAAAGTATAATTTCTTTTTATAAATTTATTTTAAATTAAATTTTTTATTATTTAAGATTTAATTGTTTATTTATAATAGTGCACATTTTTGAAAAGAGATTGTTTAAATGTGGCTTTTTATCCTTTTTTTAAGTGTCGGCAATACTTGTTTATTTTTCAATCGATTTTATTCAAATACCATTTTCTCATTATTAAAATATTTTAAACTAAAATTTGTTTTATCTAATATTAGTTTATTAGTTTAAAATAATTTAATATTAATAGGTAGGCATACCCCTCAGTATAAAAGCGTATTTTGACCAGAAGCAGATATAAAAATGGTATTATAATTTGCCATAAAAAATTTCGGCGGGCGCAATAAAACATACATATAGTACTCCAATAATAAAATTGAAAAAAGAAGCACCAACAAAATAAAAAAGAAGATCCTTTTTGTTGTTGTTTACTTTTTAAATAGATTTTTAATTTCTTTTCCTTTTTATACCTTTACAATTTATTGAAAATCAATGAGTTATGCAGTTAAGTGTAGCAGAATTGGGACTAAGTGTAGCAAATATGGGAAAACGTGTAGCAGAATTGGGATTTAGTGTAGCAGAATTGGGATTTAATGTAGCATTTTTGGGACTAAGTGTAGCAGAATTGGGAGAATTTATTTGTTTTTATGAGTATTTGTTTTAATTTTGGAGCTAATTACTATTGATGAATAGGCGAAAATTGGTTTCTGTCCCAATTCTGCTACACTTGCTTCAATTATCAGCATTGCATTATGGCAAAGAAAAGTCAAAATAAAGGTATTGTCCTTATTAAAAAGTCGAATGAGTTAATTGAATCGCGCTTCAAATTTGATATTTGGGAGATGCGGTT
>JANMYC010000372.1:0-15548 GCA_031381715.1 Saprospiraceae bacterium | reverse complement strand
CAAACGTAATTAATGAGAACCCAAATTTACCTACAAATTTATGATTATATGTCAAATATGGGTTTAAAATTCTGAAACCACAGTTAGTTTAGGCGTGAAACAAAAAATAATCTACCCAACTTAGTCATTCTATTTCCTTTACTTCCCGAGTACTCGGGATTAAATTCTTTTTAAATCCCGAGCACTCGGGATTATTTCTCAAAAAATTTGCCTTGATTAAAGAAAATATAATAACTAATTTGGGTACATTATTTTTTGTTTCACGCCTTATAAATCCAAAAGGTTTTTAGGTCTTGATTTTATTTCCCAAAGAAATCCCTTGAGTTTTAGTTCATCGTGGTTAGTGGTGCGCATTGGTAAAGCCTTTGCTTTAGGTTGAGTAAAAAACTTGATGGTTTCTACTTTATTATTACCGAAATACATCAGCATCTCAGAGCAATCTACTTTATTGACGTTGATATACGCATTTTTTTCATCCATTGCATAATAGACCGATTCAGCATTGCCTTCAGTTAGCATCCTGCGAATATTATCGCCCTCGAAAAAGGCAGTTATTTCTCTACCCTTTATTTGATTATAATAGACTTCGTCCTTGGAATTAATGATTAGGGCATTGTTTTTAAGGAAAACACGATCTATTTTCTTTTCTTTTAATAAAATGCGCACAGTATCAGCCGTCATTTGAGAGGTATCCGACCAAATTATGGGATTTCTAAAAAGGCGAAATATAGAATCTTGTTGCGAAAAAGTGAGAGAGTCGCAAGTACTTTGAAAATTTGATTTAAACATGCGCACTTTATGATAAGCGAGCATATTGCGGTTGGTATCTTGCGGATTCTGCTTAAACGAAATAATCGTATCTGCTCGTAACCACAAAGTGTCATTGTCCACGAGCGAAGTCAAAATTGGGCGACCACCACCTGCTTTTATATAATCCGTCCGTTGGTCATAAACCATGTTTTCGCATTTAATAGTGCTTTTAGCGGCTGTGTCTTGCCAAAAGACATTACCTTTAGCGATGCCAATGCTATCTTTAAAATCTACGAAATTAGCTTCTAATATTTGGTTTTCATTGACTATTTTTGAGCGACCGCGGGTGGTATAAGTCTTGGTTTTTGAATTGACGGATATGGTATCAGATACCACATTTTGCTTTTCATCCTTGTAGCGGGCATTGCCTTCAAGCTGGCTTTCCTCAGTTTCACGGTTATAACGGATGATATTGGCGGTGGCAACTTTTGCACTATCTTGGGTGGAGGCATTACCTTTCAGTACAATTATTTTAGTTTTACCATCATATTGCATAGAATCCGAGGTTGCAATCTGATTTTTCTTTTTATACTGAGGGGTACGGTTAAATTCTGCTTTATCGTTCAATAAATCATAATAACCATCCTCGGTATAGAATTGTGAGGAGTCTTTGAGATAAATAAGGGTTGGAGCCAGAAAGTAAGCCGTGTTGGTTTTAGTATTAAAACGCAGAGTATCGGTTTTTAAATCAAAATCTTTATCAACGACTAAAACTCTATCTTTGAAAAACGCTTCATTGGTTTGAACCGAAAATTGACCTCTTCGGCTAGTGAGTTGCGTGCGAGTATTGGTGAGCGTAGATTTGGTATTATAAGTGGCAATTTTAGTATTAAGGTCATAGTGAAGCTTATCGGTAAAAAGTTTATTGTCATTATTTTCAAGTATGACATCACCAAATAGGTCGGCATTGCGTATTATACCGTAATAGCGCATGGAATCAGCAAAAATATTGAGAGAATCACCTTGTTTGATGACAACGTTGCCCCGAGCAAAAACGTTATTATTGTTATCGAGAATAGCAGAGTCGCAGTAAAGTATAGCATCTTTGTGTTTTAACCGAACATCTCCCTTTAATTTACGTACACTCTCATTTTTTAACATGATAACTTCAAGCGATTTAGATTCGAGAATCTGTACTTTAGTAGTATCATCGGAAGGCGTTTGGGCTATCGGAAACTGAGCTTTAGCTTGATTTTGTAGGAAAAAGCCAATAAAGAACAATAAAAATCGAGTAAAAAATCGATATTTTATATAAAAAACGGAATATTGAGATAAAATCTTATTTTTAGGAATCATTTTAAAATTTTGAGCCGTAAAATTAACGATTCAGTTTGGTTTCTGTTGCCTTTGTATAAAAGTTTTGAATTTTGCACCGAGTCTTTAGGATAAGACTTTACTGAGGGGTATGTTAAACTTGACATTTTTTTTAATATATAGTTGTTAGAAATGGAGATTATCTTTATTTTGCAACAAAATCATTCCTTATTGAGATATTAGCAACTGATTTTTCATAAACCATAAAAATAATCCATGTATTTGAATCGTTTTTTACCGATCACATTTCTTATTTTTTTCTTCAGTGGCTTGAAAGCGCAAGGATACATACACTTTACGCAATTCACCTATATACCACTCAGTGTCAATCCTGCTCAAACGGGTTTATTTGAAGGGTCTTACCGAGTAGGTGGGCTTTATAGAAGCCAATGGTCAGGTGCTTTTAAAGGCTATCAAACGCCCGTTATTTATGCTGATGTGCCAATTGGCGGTTTACGCAAGCAAGATTGGATAGGCGTGGGCTTGAATCTGCAAAGAGATGCAGCAGGCAATTCTCTTTTAACCAATACCTTAGTGGGTGGCAATGTTGCTTACCACATGGGGATGGATAAGAAGCAGAACACTGTTTTGTCATTTGGTCTTCAAGCAGGATTCAATCAGCGCAATATTGATAGAGGAAAATTGATTTTTCAAGATGGTCTTATTAAAGGGACAAGTGCCGATGTAGCTCAGATTGATGCTCAAAATAAGAGTTATATGCTCATGAATTTGGGCGTTAATTTGCGTTCAAAAGCGAGTAAAAAGACAACGGTTAGCGTTGGCTTATCAGTAGATAATATTTTAGGAGCAAAATATAACCTTATAATGGGTTCGGTTGCGAAACTCCCAAGACGTTTTAATGTACATGGTGCAATGGATATTGACATCAATAAAAGATTCACTTTCAATCCTGCTTTCATATTCCGTTCCACGGCGGGAAGTAATGAAACTATGCTTCATTTAGTCGGCGGCATGAAATTAGACCCGGCTAAAAATATCACTGTTAAAGGCGGATTGGGCTATCGTGTGAATGATGCAGCATTGGTGCTTTTAGGTCTTGATTACGGTGATATCCGCGTGGCTGCTTCTTATGATTACACGCTTTCGACTTTAAAATCCTCTGAATCGAATAATGGTTTTGAAATAGCCATTGGGTATATCGGTAAAATATTCAAGACGCCACAACCACCCCGCGTTATCCTTTGCCCTCGTTATTAAGTAGGCGTTAAAAAAGGAAATGTCTATTATTTTAGCCTAATTACTTAATTGGGGAATTACATGAAATCTGTTTAAAATTTAAATATTCTACCCCTTTTTTCATAAAAATACTGAGGGGGTGTGTTTTTAAAAGTTTTAATAAAAAACTTGATGATGAAACTCAAAATCATAGCCTTATTTGTCATTACTATATCAGCTTTTACGTCTGCTTTTTCGCAACCAATGAGAGCTACCCGCCCTGAATTTTCTTTAAAAGTAGCCGAAGAAGCACTCGCTAAAAACGACTACTATAATGCTCTCGAATGGTACGAAAAATATTACGAGCAGACTAAAGATAGGTCAGTTGGCTACCAAATTGCTGTTTTACAGATGCAATTGAGGGATTACGCTAAGTCTGAAGCTGCATTCACCCGTGTTTTGCAAAGAGATAAAAAAGCAACTGGAGAGGTTAATCCTGATGCGCGTTTCTATTTGGCTCAAATGCAAAAGATGAATGAGAAGTACGAAGATGCCATCATTACTTTTGATGATTTTATTAAAGAATCAAAAGATGAAACCAAAGTCGCTTTAGCCAAAACAGAACTGGAAGGTGCTAAAATGGCGATGAAAATGAAGGAGAATTTGACCTTAAACGTCACAAATGCGGGGAATAAAATCAATACGCCGAATAACGAATATTCTTCTGTCATTTCAGAAGATGGTTCCACCTTATATTTTACAAGCTTCCGTAACGAAAAACTAATCACACTGGATGGAAAAGAAGGTGATTACTTTTCAAAAGTGATGAAAGCTGATAAAAGCCCTCGTGGCGTATGGACGGATGCTGTGCCTGTGGATGGCGATATCAATCGCCCAGGAAATAACCAAGGTAGTGTGTACATTACGCCTGATGGAAAGACAATGTATTTTACGCGCATCGAATTAAATGGTAATGATGTTTCTAAAAGTACCTTGTATTACGCCACTAAGCAAGGCGAAAGTTGGTCTCCTTCAAAAGAAGTTGCAAACATTAATGGTAACTATATTGTCAAGCACCCCTCAGTAGGTGAGATGCTGGGTAAGCAAGTGGTATTTTTTTCATCGAATATGGAAGGAACCAAAGGAGGATTTGACCTTTTTTACGCAAATAAAAATGATGATGGCTCATTGGGTATTCCTATCAATATGGGTTCTGAAATCAACACAATTGCTGATGAGGAGACGCCTTATTACCGTGAAGGCAAATTATATTTCAGTTCAACGGGGCACCCAGGCTTAGGTGGGTTTGACCTTTTTTCTTCTTCATGGAGTGGTTCATCATGGACAAAAACCGAAAATCTTGGAAAAGGTATTAACTCCTCTACCAATGATAGATACCTCACTATGGATGGAGATGGCAGTATTTACCTCATTTCTAATCGCCCAGGAGGTCGTTCTTTAAAAAGTAAAACGTGTTGTGAGGATATTTATATTTTAAAGAAAGAACCAATAAAAGTTAATTTGATAGTCACTACCACTAATGATAAGGCAAAACCACTTGCTGGCTTGAATTACAGCTTTATGGAAATTGTGGGAGGAAAGCCAGGCAGTCCCGATGCACAAACTGCTGATTCATACAGAAATGATTTATTGCCTAAAAAGGCTTACATGATTATCACATCTAAGGCGGGTTATTTCAGCGATACCACCCAGTTCAATACTATGGATGTGAAAGAAAGTACGACTATCCAAAAGAAAATCGTCTTGAAGCCGCTCCCGATTATTTCGGCATCGCTTGTCGCTAAAGCTTTGGTTGGTGATAAACCCCTCAGTAATGTGACTTATCAGTTGACAGAATTAGCGTCAAAAAAATCTGATTCCAAAACGGCTGACGGGTATTCAAGTGCATTAGTGCTTGAAAAACAGTATATTTTGATAGGTTCTAAGGCAGGTTTTACGTCTGATACAATAAAATTTAATACAAATGGAATAAAAGAAACCACGGAAATAGAAAAAGTATTAAATTTGAAACCGAAAATAATTACAGTGAAACGAAATGAAAGAATAAAACTTGAGAATATTTACTATAAATTAGATAAATTTGCAGCCAATGAGCAAGACATGGAAAATTTTGACTTGGCTCGTCAGTCACTTGACTTCCTTTACAATATAATGGTGAAATATCCAGACATGGTAATTGAGTTAAGTTCTCACACGGATTCACGGGGTTCTGATAAGTACAATTTGGAATTATCACAAAAACGCGCTGAAGGAGCTGAGAAATATTTAAACGCTAAAGGCATTGAAAAAACGCGTATTGTAGCAAAAGGATATGGAGAAACGCGCTTAGTCAATGAATGTAAAAATGGCGTAAAATGCTCAGAAGATCAGCATCTCCAAAATCGGAGAACAGAATTTAGGATACTTTCTGGTCCAACGACCATAGAAATAACGGAGCAGCAATCTGCGACAAACAACTAATGTTAGGTTATGGGATAACGGGAGCGCCTTAAAACGCTCCCGTTCCTTGTTCACAAAAGACTCTTTTTAAGTCTAATCGTCAATTGTCTAATAAAAAAAGGTGTAAAAAGAAAAATCTCGCTTCCGAAAACGGAAGACGAGATTTTATACTTATACATAAACTTACCATGTTTGGAGTCATTCCTTACCCAGAATCATGCTTTAGAAACATGTTTAAGTTATTCTAAAAGGAACGAGTGGGCTTTATGCCGAGAATGAAGTACCACAACCACAAGATTCTTTTGCATTCGGATTAGAGAATGAAAATCCACGATTGTTTAATCCTTCTACAAAATCAATCTCCATGCCAAGGAGGTAAATCGCGTGAGATTTTTGCATAAATACCCTAAAACCGTTAATTTCGAGTACCTCATCTCCTTCCTTTGGCTCATCAAAACCCAGTACATAGGAGAATCCAGAGCATCCGCCGCCCTTCACTCCTACACGTAAACCATATTGACTTGGAATATTTTGCTCAGCTGCGATGGCTTTTAGTTGATTGACTGCACCCACTGTTAAATGAATGGGCTGAACTGCTGTTTCTACACTCATATTTAATTCGTATAAATTTTTTACAAAAATAGGCGTTTGTTATTAAATCTCAAAATCACATTTAGATTGTGTACAAATAACACTAAAAATAGGTAATTGGTTCTTTATAAACGCTACTTCCTATCATTAAAAAGTACCTTAAATTGATTCCGAATTTAAACTAAAACTACTATAAAACGATAAAATTGGAACAAAATTCCTTGAATGTCGTTTTTTATGAAAAAAAATCTGAAATTTAACCTCAAAAAATATCATGAAAATATTATTATCAATCTTATTTGTAATAGCCTTCTTATTGGTCGGTTATTGGATATTTAAGCAAGTAAAGAAATACTACGGCAACCGAAACTGACGTTTATTTCTACTCGTTTTAAATTTTAAAAAATACTTATGTCAATCAATCAAATTTTTTTACTTGTCGTTCTGCCTACGGTGGTTTTGAGCGCATTAGGCGTTTTGTCTTATTTCATACTTAAATATTGGAGAGAGCAAAAAGCGCAAGCCAATTCTCTGACGTGGCAAGGTATTCAACTTGAAAAATCGAAAGCGACCATGTCCCTGCGTTTTCAGGCGTATGAGCGGATGATTCTATTGTGCGAACGCATTGCTGTCCCCAACCTAATCATGCGCCTACGTACTGAGGGGGCTACTGCCAACGACTTTCGTTTGGCTATGCTCATCGCCATTCAGCAGGAATTTGAGCACAACGTAACTCAACAAATCTATGTCAGCGATAATCTGTGGAATATCCTCAAAATTACTCGGGACAATACCGCTGAAATCATCAATATTGCCTTTGAAAAGCTGGAACCTAAAGCTGACTCTAACGCACTTATTAGTGAAATATTCAAGATTTTGAATGAACAACAAGGCGATTCTTCCGCAAAAGCACAAGCAGCAATTAGGCAAGAAGCCGCTTTGCTTGTATCATAGTTATCGGAATGTCTAAATTTTGAGCAAATAAAACGTTTTTGTCGTATTTTTGTGGAATTATTTATTTCCTAAACTTTAAAATAAAATCAAGATGATGAAACGTTTTTTGCTACCCCTCAGTATTTTGGGCGTTTTGGCAATAGGTTGTAACAAATCGGCTAAATTGGGTCAGACCGAAGCCAAAAAAGAAATTTCGGAAGATGAGGCTTACAAAAATTTCAAAAGCAATCCGGGCGACGGCAAAACTTTTGGTGAAAAAATAGATGCCAAAGGAGCAATGGCTTACGATGCTATTTTACCTAAGTTAAAAGCCTTAAAAGGAGCTGATAAAATAGAAGATGTAAAAATAACGGGTACAGTAGAGGCTGTTTGTAAAGCGAAAGGCTGTTGGATGAATATTCAATCGGATAAAGGTGAAAGCCCGATGTTTGTGAAATTTAAAGATTATGCCTTTTTTATGCCTAAGGATATTGCGGGTAAAAAAGTAGTGATGAAAGGATATGCTTTTAAAGAAGTAACCGATGTAGAGGCATTGCGCCATTTCGCCGCCGATGAAGGCAAATCTAAAGAAGAAATTGCTAAAATTACGAAGCCAGTTGAAGAGTACAAATTCGTGGCAAGTGGTGTTCTATTACTGAATTAAAATTTTACAGTTTCGATAAAAGAAAAATGAGTCATCTCCGATTTTACAGGAGTGACTCATTTTTTTTACCATTAAAAACTAAAATGGCATCTAAATTTATTATTTGGTTAGGGCTTCACTGAAAAGCGCTCCACAAATATAATATACTTTTGCCAAATAAAAAATGCATTTAAATATATTTAATATGATTGAAAATCCAAACAAACCTTACCGTATTTTTTACAATAAGATTTTAACTATTTGAAAATCAGTTGATTATGTTTTTATTTGAAAGTTGTTTTAATAATGTGGTTTTGCTTTTTTTTAAGTAGTTTTTCACCTATTTCAGAATAATATTTTGTTGCTCAAATAATTGTAGCTACTATATATCAAATAGGCTTTTTAAATTAAAATATTAAAAGGCATTTTACTTTTATCCCCTCGAAAATGGAGAAAAATCTTATTTTTTCTTCATTTTTACCTCATTTCGTCCAACCAATTGTTTTTTCGACAAAAAAACGGACACTATAAGCGCTTAGATTAGGGTTTGTTGTAATTTCCCATTTTACAATATTGTATCAAACTTAATCTAAGAAATGAAAAAAGTCTTACTACTCCTTTTGGCGATACCCCTCAGTATCGGCACTCTTTTTAGTCAAAAAATTGACCTTGAACCTTGGAAAGCGATGAAACCGCGCAGCGTTGGTCCCGCTGCCATGAGTGGTCGGGTAACAGCGATAGATGTGGATTTGAAAAACGACATCATTTATGCAGGTTCGGCTTCCGGTGGTGTTTGGAAATCCCAATCAGGTGGTATCACTTGGACGCCGCTTTTCGATAAAGAAAGTACCCAAAGTATTGGTGCCATTGCAGTCAATCAAAATAATACAGCTGAAATATGGGTTGGTACCGGAGAGGGTAATCCGCGCAATTCACAAAATTTCGGTGATGGTATTTATAAATCCATTGATGGCGGTAAAACATGGAAAAATATGGGGTTAAAAACCTCAAAAGCCATTCATAAAATTATCATCAATCCCAATAATTCAGATATTGTTTATGTAGCGGGTATCGGTTCAGCTTTTGGACCTAATGAAGAACGAGGCGTTTTTAAAACCACTGATGGCGGTAAAACATGGAAAAAATCGCTTTATGTAAACAATGAAACGGGTTGTGCGGATTTAATCGTTGACCCCACAAATCCGAATAAACTCATAGCTGCCATGTGGGAATATGGGCGTAAACCGTGGACTTTCTCATCAGGTGGTAAAGGTTCAGGTATTTACATGACCTATGATGGTGGTGAAAATTGGACTAAATTGACAGAAAAAGAAGGCTTACCGAAAGGAGAGTTAGGTCGTTGTGGTTTGACGATGTGCTTGAGCAAACCCAATGTCGTATATGCTATTATTGAAGCTAAAGAAAATGCTATTTATCGCTCGGATGATGGTGGTGCAAAATGGCGCAAAGTAGGAGAAAATGGCGATCGCCCTTTTTATTATTCTGAAATTGCCTGTGATCCTAAAAATGAAAACCGCTTGTATAATGTATTCAGCCGAGTACATAAAAGCGAAGATGGCGGTAAAACATGGACAGAACTCCTTGATTACAACCACGTTCACCCAGACCATCACGCTTGGTGGATTCACCCGGAGACCCCTCAGTATATGATTGATGGTAACGACGGTGGATTGGCTTTTACGCACGATTATGGCGTAAATTGGCAATTTGCAACCAATTTACCTTTAGGGCAATTTTACCATATTAATGTAGATAATGATATTCCTTACAATCTTTATGGCGGTTTGCAAGATAATGGTTCGTGGGTAGGCCCCTCGGCAGTCTGGCGTTCGGGTGGTATTCGTAACGCTGATTGGCAGGAGTTGTATTTCGGCGATGGTTTTGATGTAATGCCTCGTAAAGGCGATAATCGATATGTATATGCTATGTCGCAAGGTGGAAGTGTGGGTTATATTGATAGAATCACTGGCGCGACACAATCCATTCAACCACAACATCCAGATAGTAAAACTGAGCTGCGTTACAATTGGAACTCAGCCATGGCGCAAGATCCTTTTAGTGATTGTGGCGTCTATTTCGGCTCTCAATTCCTATCTTATTCTGCTGATTGTGGGCAAACTTGGAAGTTCCTTTCACCTGATTTAACCACTAATGATACTTTTAAAATCAATGGCTCAAAGCGCACCGGTGGCTTAACTCCTGATGTAACCAATGCTGAAAACCACTGCACCATCCTTGCTATAGCGCCAAGCCCAGTTGATAAAAATGTTATTTGGGTCGGAACCGATGATGGTAATTTGCAATTGACAACCGATGGTGGTAAAACGTGGAACAATCTCGTTTCAAAATTACCCGGCTGCCCAAAAGCTGCTTGGATTCCACAAATAGAAGTTTCCACAAAAAATGCAGGAGAAGCCTTTGTAATAGTGAATAATTACCGTCAAAACGATTTCAAACCCTATGCATATCATACTACGGATTATGGTAAAACATGGGAAAGTATCGTAAACGAAAGCCAAGTGAGTACTTATACTTTGTGCATTGTGCAAGACCCTATTGAGCCTAATTTATGGTTTTTAGGCACTGATTTCGGCTTGTATTTTACCATAGATGCAGGTAAAAACTGGAATAAATGGATGAACGACTACCCCTCAGTACCGACTATGGATTTGAAGATTCATCCGCGCGATGGTGACTTGGCAATAGCTACTTTTGGTCGTGCGTTTTGGGTACTTGATGATATTCGCCCACTGCGTGAAATGGCTAAAACGAAAGCAGATGTTTTAAATAAAAAACTGAGAGTATTTGAACCGGCTGATGCTTATTTAGCTAATTTCCGCAGCTACCAAGGCGAGCGTTTTCAAGCAGATGCCATTTTTGAAGGTAAAAATAAATCCCCAATGGCTATGCTGACTATCTGGAATAAGCCTAAAGCTGCAGAAAAAAAGGAAGAAAAATCTGCTGAAAAGACGGATAAAAAAGACGTTAAACCCGCCGAAGACAAAGCGAAAATCGTTATTTTTGATGAAAAAGGTGATACGGTACGTAATTACTCTGTGAAATTAGATTCTAATATCAGCAGAATAATGTGGCCGCTTAATCGCAATGGCGGTCGTTTCCCTTCATGGGGTGAAGGCGAGGGTGGTTTCAGAGGCGGCGGCGGTGGTGCTGCTGCGGCATCTGGCGATGATAATGACCCTCCGGGAACGGGTGGGCAAGTTTTGCCAGGGCGATATAAATTTGTTATTTCTTTTGGCGGTGAAAAAGACTCGACATATATCAACGTTAAACTTGATCCGCGTACAAACCTTACCGTTAAAGACTTGGAGGAAAAAGACGCGGTGATGAAAAATATCAGAAAAATGACGGATAAAGCCACTCAAGCCTTTAATCGCTTGAAAGAAGCGGATAAAACAGTTGGCTTAGTGGATGCTCAATTAGCGCCTACCGCTCCCGATTCTGTTAAAAAAGAGATGACAAAATGGGGGAAATCACTTAAAGATAGCATTTTGACTGTTCAAAAGTTATTCATGGCTCCACGTGATGTGAAAGGAATTGTTCGAACATCCGATGATTTGACGAATACCATTTTTTCTGCCATGCAATTAGTGGGTTCAAGTCAAGGCAAACCTCAAGGCAATGCCATGATAACAGTCGAACAAACTAAAGAGCATTTAGATAGGGTACTGAATAAAGTCAATCAGTTTTTTGAAAAAGATTGGAAGAAGTATCAAGACAAAGTAGAAGCGGTCAAATATTCTTTATTTAAAAAATATGAACCCATAAAGAATGATTGATAAAGTATAGATTCAAAAAGCAACAGCCGAATACCCCTCAGTATTCGGCTGTTTTTTTGGGAAAAATACTTTAATTTTTTACAATATAAGTCAACGTATTACAGTCTCTGCCTACATCATCGCCTGGACATCTTGTTTTGATGTTTAAAAATTCAAATCTATCACCCACTTTAGCTTTATCCATAAGACTTTTAAGCTTCGCATTGAAAGGAGAACCTATATTATTAATTTGAATAGGGTCGCCATTTTTAGGTAAATACATGGCTATATAGGATTGAATGGAGCATTGTACATCGAAATCCATATTTTCAAAAACTGTAGCAATTCCTTCGGGTCGGCAGATAGAACACCCAATAAAAATATTTTTAGGGTCAGGTATCACTTTAACTCTGAATTTTTTCACCTCGTTTTTACCATCCCATTCTACCAATAACCAAGCCTCACCTGGTCTTGACACCGTTACATTATAATGCCCTTTTTCTACCTTTGAAATATCGCAACCCGAAGCGGTTACTTTTATTCTTTCATCAGCTACACCTTCGACTGCGATAGTAACGGGATTGTTAATGCCGATGTAAAAAACGTTCATTTTTTCAGCATGAACAGCCACCGTTTGCGCTTGCGTTTTTATTAAAAAAGCTATAAAAAGCGTGAAAAACGTTATTTTTTTCATTGAAATGATGTTGAAAGGTTTAAAAAGTATACTTATTTTACAATACGTGTGATAATGTCTTTAAATAGACGAGGCATATTATCGCCTGGGCATCTCACTGATATCTCACTAAATATCACTTTATCGCCTTTTTTTGAAGTGCTTAAAAGTTTTGAAATATCTTGATTTATTGGACCAACCACCTTAACTGACTTTGCTTCTTTACTCGAACTTACAAGAGTGCAAGTATAACCAATTACACTACATTTGGCATCAATATCCATGTTATCGACTAAAGCAACCATTCCATTAAAAGCATCAGCATAAATATAGCCACTAGTCCATCCTCCTACCTTTATTGTAGGATTAGGGAACGCTTTTACTCTGAAAGGTTTTACTTCTTTTTTTCTTTCCCATTCTATAATAATATTTCCAAATCCTATTTGATCTGGAATATACATATAATGGCCTCGCTACGTTCTGATAATCTTACCATTATCTGTTGAAATTTTTAGTTTTTCATCAGATACACTTTCGACGGCAATACTTATAGGGTTTGTTAATCCTATGTAAGACACATTCATTTTATCAGCTGCGATGACAACCGTTTGCGCTTGAATTTTTATTAAAAACGAGATAAAAACTGTAAAAAGCGTTAGATTTTTCATTAAAAATGATATTCTAAGGGTCTAAAAATAGTTTATTTTATGATACGAATAATACTTTCACTTAATAAACGAGGTACTTTATCGCCAGGGCATCTTACTGATATATCACTAAATATCACTTTGTCACCTTTTTTGACATTACTCAGGATTCTTGACAATTCACTTGACGTTGATCCATTTACTTTTGCTTGTCGGTTCTCACCATTTTCTGGAACCACAGAGCAGGTATAACTCACAATTCTACATATAGCATAAAAATCAAAATTTTCTAAATCAGCAATCAAACCATTGATAGGGGTTTCGTCAATAAAATAAGACTTTTTATTTATTAATTTTACTACAGGATCAGGGATCCGTTTAACTCTAAAAGGCTTCAATATCTTTTGTCCATCCCATTCGATAATGATATTACCGATTCCAGTCCTTTCTGGTCGGACAATGAAATCATTTTTTTCGGTTTTTAAAATGACGCCATTATCGGTAGAGATTTTAAGTTTTTCACTCAAAATACCTTCAACTGCTACAATTACAGGGTTGTCAACGCCTATGTAAAACACATTCATTTTATCAGCTGCAATGACAACCGTTTGGGCATTTAAAGAAATGAAAAGAAAAAAAAGAAGGCTTACTAAGAGGAATTTCTTCATGGAATTGTGTGTTTTAAAGTCAATAAAATGAAAATGACGAAGTTAATGTAGCGCTTCGTCATTAACTATTCACAAGGTTACTAACGCCACCTTTGCCTTTTTGAGTATATTTTAACTAAAAAATTACCCACCCACCAACTTCACAAACTCATCCTCGGTCATAATCTCCACCGTTTTAAGGTCTTGTGCTTTTTTGAGTTTTGAACCTGCTTTTTCACCGACTACCAATATATTCAAGTTTTTTGAAACGCCGGAAGCGATGGTTGCACCTGCTTGTGCAGCAGCTTTTTCAGCGGTATCACGGGTGTATTGCATCAATGAACCCGTGAATAAAATGGTTTTACCAGCGAGTACCCCCTCAGTATTGACGGCGGGTTTGCGGTCTTCTTCGGTGGGTTTCATGTTCACGCCAAGTGATTCGATTTCTTCAAGAATGGCAATATTTTTTTCATTTTTAAAATATTCAACCACATTTTCGGCAACTACGGGACCAATATCTTTTATGGAAGTGAATTTTTCAACATCCCAATCTCTCAAATCCATGACGTGTTCTATTTCAGCAGCAATTAATTTGGACGCTTTTTTACCAAAATGATGGATACTCAAACTGTATAAAAGGCGTTGGATAGGGTTACTTTTAGCTTTTTCAATGGCTTTTTCAAGGTTATCAGCCGACCTTTTACCAAAACCTTCTAATTTTGAAATGGCATCATAATCCAAACGATAAAAATCGGCAATGGAACGAATCCAGCCCAATTGCATAAATCTATCAATCGTCGCCTTGCTCAAGCCCTCAATATCCATCGCATCTTTGGAGGTGTGAAAAACGAACTTTTGATAGTCTTGACGACCACACGTACACGTCGGGCAACGCCAAGCTGCTTCGCCTTCTTCACGCACCAGATGAACTGATTGAGTGGCATCAAAAGGACATATTTCGGGGTATTTTATCTCTTTTTCAGTGCCATCGCGCAGTTCCGCCATCGGTTTTACGATGTATGGAATCACGTCACCAGCCCGCTCCACAAGCACGGTATCACCCAATCGAATATCTTTTGAAGTGATAAAATCTTCATTGTGCAGCGATACGCTCGACACCGTTACGCCCGCCAATTGAACGGGCTGCAACTTCGCAACGGGCGTAATAGTCCCTATTTTACCCACTTGAAACTCTACATCAATCAATTTGGACGTCGCTTGTTTGGCTTTAAATTTAAAAGCCACTGCCCAACGTGGGTGATGCGACGTGTAACCACATTGTGATTGAATATCCAAGCTATTCACTTTCACCACTATTCCGTCAATTTCATATTCGTAACTGTCTCGTTTCTCTTGCCATTCGTTACAAAACTGAATGACTTCGGCTATGTTTTTACACACCTTGGTTTCATGTCCCGTTTTAGGTACTTTAAAACCGAGCGTTCCTAAAAATTCAATGCTTTCGTGGTGGGTGTGAAAATTGCGCACAATCTGCACCCCCTCAGTATTTTCGGCATATCCGAGCTGATAAACGAAGGCTTCGATGCCTCGTGACTTCGTATCTTTGGCATCTTTCGTCCGCAAGCCGCCCGTTGCCGCATTGCGTGGATTCGCAAAAAGCGTTAAGCCATCTAACTCACGTTGTTTGTTAATTTTTTCAAAAATATCCTTCCGAATCAAGGCTTCACCCCGTAATTCTACCTTTCTGATATTGTGTTTTGAAAAAGCTGCACGGAGCGGAATTGAGCGCATGACCTTTGCGTTATGCGTCATTTCTTCGCCAATTACACCATTTCCACGAGTAGAGGCTTGGGCTAAAACGTCATTTTCGTACACCAAAGCTATGGTTCCTCCATC
>JANMYC010000363.1:0-6897 GCA_031381715.1 Saprospiraceae bacterium | reverse complement strand
CAAACGATGTACAACTCTTGCTGAGAACAATTGAAATTACTGGTTGATTTCATTGGATAAAATTTTAAAATTAATGTATTAAAATGCAACTCCCGAGGAAAACCCAATGGGTCTTTCGGAGCATTTATTCAGAAGGGCTTGTCTTTGTCTTATTTTAAATGCGGATTAAAACAATAAATGTACACTTGGAAACACGTGCGCGGCGCTCAGAAACGATTAATTGCCGCTTAGATATAAAATATGAATGTTTAGATACAATGTATGAGCATTTCGATACAATAAATGGGCGTTCAGATACACATTATAGGCGCAGGAATACAATTCATCAAGGGTCGGTAACAGTTTATTTTCTCTTGGTACGTGTTGTTAGGCAGTTGCTACTAAAGTATTGTATTCTTATTTTCAATTTAAAACGGCACGCAATGCTTTTGGTTTCAAATATATATCATAAAATACGGGCATGTTTGTTTTTTGTTTTGGGGAGTGGGTGTTTTTATTTGAAAAAGGAGGATTTTAGGGGTTTTGTGCTACCGATATATAATGCCAATGGCATTTTGTAGTTCCTTAAACTAAAATAGATTAGTCTCAAAACATACCTAAAGTGTTGATTATCAATATCCCGTAGGGATAAAATATCGGTAGCCAAGGTTTCAACCAAGCCGTACCGTCCCGTAGGGACGGAATATCAAATCAGTTCATGAAATATATATTTTTCATCATAATCCACTTCAAATTTTTGGAGCATATTCAGATATTCTTCTCTAAATGTTCTCTTTTGATGATGAATTTCTTGATTTTCAATGTATTTGCAGACGTCTTTAATTTGTGATTTGCTGTACGAAAATGCACCATAGCCCTCCTGCCACTCAAATTTAGTTTTGATAAATCTTTTTTCATTAATCCATTTTGAAGAACTGCCTTTGATATCTTGCATTAATTCTGAAATAGATTGACCTGGACGGATACCTACCATTAAATGTACATGGTCGGGCATTCCGTTGATTGAAATCAATTTATGGTTATTGTTTTGGATAATCCCCGTGATATATTTATACAATTCATCTTTCCAAGAAGATTGAATTATACCCTCTCTGTATTTGACGGCGAAGACAAAATGAATGTGAATTTGTGAGTATGTATTTGCCATAGTCGTATTTTTATGTCGTCCCTACGTGACTTAAGAATGGGTTTTCTCATATTGCTACCGATATCTAATCCCTAACGGGATTATTTAGGGCTTTAAGTCGCATTAATTTAAGAAAAATGTGGTTATCAGGTTCATCAATTTCTTCTTCGTAATGTTTTTTTTCGTCTTTGTATAAATATTCAATTATATCATTTGTAAGTTCTCTTTTTTCATCAAAAATTGAATTTTTATTTGAAAGGACTATTTCAGTATCGATAAAGTCGTTTGAATCTAAAATTATCTTTTCATCATTATATCGCTTCTTAGCTTTTATAATTGCGGCTTCGGCAAAGTCTGCCTTAATTTTTACCTTCTTAATTAACGTTTCTATAATTTCTATTTCAAAAGTTTTCATAGTATAATTTTTTTATATTTTCCACGGTCAATAAAATCTATTATCCCTTTGTCTCTTAAGAGTTGTAATTGCTGTCTTATTTTATCTTTGATATGATTATTATTTGGATATTTTAATTTTAACTGGTTTTCAAACTCATAGATTTGTTCAATAGTGAAAACATTATTTTGTATCTTTTCAATACAAGACATGATATCTAAAATCCAGCCTTTTGAATCAATATTTTTTGTCTTTAAGAACTCTGTACTTTTCCATTTAGTTCTTACTTTATCTTTATCAATAACTTCGGAGTCTTTAACTAAAAATATTCTGCCGCTTTCCGGGATTTTAGATAAATCAATATTACAACCTGTCCATCCTGCTCTTTTGGCAGTAATGCTTAAAGGTTTTCTTTTATCAATTATATCTGAAATGAAGTAATGTTTAGGTACAATGAGAAAATTATTGACGGACCAGTTGTTTTTATTGTAATTAAGAAAAAAGAAATTGGGATTATTAGCAGAATTAATTCTATCAATCATTTTAAAATATTCCCCGTCAACAATTTTTTCACCTACCTTATTGCCACTTTTACTTTTTAATTCATATTGTTCAGAACAACAGTTACAGAAAAAATCCGCAACAGGTCTATTATTCTCGTATTCTTCTAAGTGATTTTCGCCACAATTAGGACAATATGAATTGTATTTTACCCATGATTCCGTTAGAACTCGAGCAATTTGAGAATTGCTTTTATAATTATTTGCAAGTTTAGTATCAAAAGCTAGATTCATAAAGTAGTTTGTTAAGAATTATTATTAATTGAAAAATCAAACATTTAAAAAAAGAAAATTTCAATGAAGCTTTTGTTATCCCGAAAAAAAGTATCATACGTTTGCTCATCTAATAAAGACAAATATAACGATATCAGTTTGTTTAAAACCACTAAATCTTTGATTTTTTAGGTATTTTTATTTTACTAATTTCTTCTCTCATTTCGCCCTTTCATTTAAAAACAAAAAAAGTATGTCAAGAATGAAAAGTAATTTAGTCTAATAACACATAGATTTTGTGAATGGTTTAATCACAAATCACCCCCTCAGTATTTCAATGACATCCTATGTTTTACACATACTGAGTCCATTAGGACTCACACATTTGTAGTCAATCAAAATAATGTATCCTTGACGAGTCCGTTAGGACTCGAACATAGAAACCTAATGTGCGAGTCCTAACGGACTCGAGGGTACTACCCATCACATCTTTTCTACAGATGTGTGAGTCCTAATGGACTCATTATGCATAAAACGCTCTTTATCAGTAGTTTAAATACCAATATTTTGTCACTTCAATAGAATTATTGTCGTCTACTGACTTAAAACTGTTTAAATATCTGAGATGATTATCCAATTACAACGTTCCGTGAGATGTTAAACGCAATAAGTACCGTTTTTAAGGCAATAAATTCTATCTTTGCGCCATGAATATCAGCGATTTATCTCCGAATATACTCTCCAATTTAGGTTTTAATGCATTGAACACGATGCAGGAAGAAGCTTTTACAGCCATTCAGAAAGAAGCCAACGTATTGCTTTTAGCGCCCACGGGCTCGGGTAAAACTGTAGCTTTTTTATTGCCCGTTTTGACGCAAATGAACCCTGACCAAGCGGGTGTACAATGCCTCATACTCACGCCGTCCCGCGAATTAGCCATTCAGATTGAATCCGTTTGGAAAACCATGGCAACGGGTTTTAAAGTCACCTCCTGTTATGGCGGACATTCGATGCAAACTGAGATACAAAGCCTTACCGAACCCCCTGCCCTCTTGATTGGGACGCCCGGAAGGATATTTGACCACCTCACGCGCCGCTCAATTAGCTTAAAAAACATCAGAACTTTGGTGTTGGATGAGTTTGATAAATCCTTAACGATGGGTTTTCAAGAGCAAATGTCATTCATTATTGAACGATTAAGGCATTTGGATAAACGAGTGCTGGTTTCCGCTACTTCCAATATCGTCATTCCTGAATTTACGGGCATAAAAGACCCCATCACCTTAGATTTCACCCAAAACGAAGATAAACCGACGGACGGATTGACGATTAAAAGTGTCATTTCTGTTTCAAAAGATAAGATAGATCGGCTTTTTGAATTGTTGTGTTACATCGGTTCGCACCAAGCCATCATCTTCTGTAACCATAGAGAGTCCGTGGAACGCACCGCTCAGCTTTTAAATGAAAAAGGCATCGAGGCTTCGTTTTTTCACGGCGGCATGGAGCAAATAGACCGTGAAAAGACCCTTTTACAATTCAGAAATGGGAGTATTTTATACTTAGTTGCCTCGGATTTGGCAGCTCGTGGATTGGATATTCCGGATGTCAAGCACATCATTCACTATCAATTGCCAAATAAAAAAGAAGATTTTGTGCACCGCAACGGTCGTACGGCGCGGATGTACACCGAAGGCACGGCTTATTTGATGCTTCACGAAAGCGAATCCGCTCCTACCTTCTTGGAGCAAACTCCAGAGGTGTTAGATGTCCCTAAAAACTGTCCCATTCCTCAACCTTCGGAGTGGGTAACGCTTTATATCAGCGGCGGTAAAAAGGATAAAATCAGTAAAATGGATATTGCGGGCTTTTTTATTAAAAAAGGGAACCTTGGAAAAGATGATGTGGGCTTGATAACGATATTAGATTTCATGTCATTTGTGGCAGTGAAAAAGAAAAATGCCCGCAAGCTCTTATTACTCAGTCAAAATGAAAAAATGAAAGGAAAAAAGTATAAAATTAGTTATGCACAGGGCGGTGAATGATTGGAAATGGAAATGCACAACTGAAAATTAAAAACGTAATCCCCAAAGGCATTTAGAAAATAAGAATTAAGGCTTAACAACTTGGTTCATTCCGAAATTCGGAATGAACCAAGTTGTTCTTAAAAGCATCAAATCAATATCTTTTTAGCAAATTCCACGCATTTAGCCACCTCTTTTACGGCATCAGAGCCTTCCGGAATGTTATATTCCAACTCAACCGTAGCAGGAAACTTGTATTTTTTCGCTTTCATCAAAAGTAATATCTCTTTGATGGGCGTGTTACCCGTTCCCCACGATAGATTTTTTGCTCCGTTTTCAGCAGTTGTCCGGTCTTTGATGTGCATACTCGTAATTCTATTGTGTTTGGCTTCAATAAATGCCAAAAGAGACTCTTTGGTATTTTTTCCACCCACGGCGATGTAATGACCACAATCCAGATTCAATGAATTGTACGGAGATTGGTTCAAAGCGGTATCCCAAAGCGTATCAGTAGCTTGTAAATGCGCATGATAACCAATATAAACCTTGTGTTTTGCCCCCAAATCGCCCAATCTTTTCGTTTGAGCCGCATCATTGGGCAGTTCTAAAGTAACAGAATTGGCACCGAGTGCTTTGGCGGCTTTTAAACCATATTCAACTTCCGCATCGGTGTTATTAGACCCAAAGGCATTGGGTTTAAAAGCATAAATGGAAACCCCAGCCTTATTAAATTTCTTCCGAATTTCAACGAATTTATCCATCGAAACGGTTTGTCGCCATTCTGCCACCTTCTTTGTATACTCTGCCATTTGCACTTTTTGCTCATCGGTGGGCTTCGGTCGGGGTCCTCCGGCGGGTGGAGGGCCCATATTAACGGGATTTTTAGGTTTTCCCGCAAAATCTTCGGCAGGATCGCCCATCATTTCTATGGCACTGACTTGTGCATCCACACAAAATTTCAAAAGTTGATCAATATCGTGCGGCATACTTCTAAAAGAATAAGTAATCACTCCAATTTGGACGCCCCCAAATTTAGAATTGGGCTTTAACTGCCACCAATTATACTTATTTTCGGTTAAAATAACGGAACTATCAAACATTAATCCCAAAGAAGCCAAGGAACTTGCCGCTAAGAACTTACGGCGTGAAATTTCATTTTTCATTATATAAGGTTTGTTTAATTTTAATAAAAACATTACTGCATTTATAATGTTTTAAGGCTAAATTAACCCATCCAGAAAATAAGTCAATACCTTGAAAACGACTCAAAATGCAACCCTGTAAAGATAAACAAATTTCAATCTTCAACTTGAATGAAAAAGAGGTAATTGCTACTTTAATTTTACCGATAGAAAGATGAATAATTATGCCTTAAACAAACTGATAAATCAAAGCAATCAAAACAAACTGTAAAGGGATTCTGAGCCATAAAAACCACATTTTTATCTTCATACCCGCCCCTTTTGAGGTCAACATGTAGATATTGGCGGGAAAAACGGCTATCAACAAAGCAATTAAACCCCAAGCTGCCCACGATTGAGTCATTGGAATTAAAAGCCCAATTCCGCCTACAATCTCCGCCACACCGACTATAATATTTATCGGCTTTTTCCACGGCAGTAACAGTGGCGGTGTTATTTTATAAAAAAACCATGCTTTTTTAAAATGGTTATAACCCGCGTAAATAAAAAACAAGGCAATAATGATGCGTAAAACAAAGAGAATGTCCATTTTTAATCGCGTTTATCAAATGTTTAAAAGTCTGATTAATAAAGCTATTTTATACCTTTTATACTGAGGGGTCACTCATTTCATTACCCCCGCCAACCTTCAGGTTTTATGGGCGTTCGAGTATCGCCTGAGCACTCTAAACATTCCCTCAAAGTTATAACTGTTCCGAGCGGTGGCGTCGGAACATACGGTATTACTCCTTTTACCGTCCGTTGGATATAAGTGATTTTTTTAGAAGCCCCCATTACGTTAAAAATGCCTAAAACTTGCTCATTGGGGTCATTGATATTATAAACATTTCCTTCGATAAAAGCGGGTGTATTATCAAAAATGCCGCCTGAATTAGAAATCTGACCTTGAACAAGATTCCAATAATTGTAATTCTCTTTTGAGATGCTGTATTGATCTATCAATATATAATAATCGGAATAATTATCGTAAGGAATATTGGCTATTTTTTGTGTAAAAGATTTGCCGTTAATCAAATCATCTGAAAATAAGGCTAAACAACCATAACAAGTCGTGATTTGCCAACACTTTTGACAGCAAGGACTTAGATAAATAAACCTACCCGCATCATTTTTAACTCTGCTGATTCTACAAATTTCAATAGTATCATAATTTCGCCATTTCCAACGGTAATAATTCTTAGATACTGAGGGGTCACTCACTTTTACGGAAACCTCAAAACTTGCCGTTCTGATTTGACCCGGCACAAACCTTGAACTAATTGAGTCTATTGGTACCGGTGGTAGTATCGGCTCAGGTTTCGATTTATACTGTTTTCCATCCAATGTTTTGATGTTCACACTGTACGAACGCCCCACCATGCCCCTAAATGAAGCCGAATCC
>JANMYC010000335.1:0-1545 GCA_031381715.1 Saprospiraceae bacterium | reverse complement strand
ATACAATAAGCCATTTTCATACTTAAATTTCGTTGAACGGTCTGCCCGCATCGAGAAACTGGCTAATATTTTTTTATTAAAATCGTAATTCACCCTACCAAAATAAGAGAAAATGCGGCTGTACGGTGACTCGAATGTCGTTGGCGCGGGTTGTGCAGCACCCGTCGGTGGAGTTCCCAAAGCCATATTTGACAACGCTTTTTCAGGTGAAATATCATCTGGGAAATAGCGGGTTTGTATATTTTTAGTTTTAACTTTTGTTTGATACAATTCTTGCCCTACTAATAAATTCAAATTGTGTTTTTTAGACATTTTAGGCGAATAGCTCAAAGTATTTGAATTATTAATTGTTTGACTTGACAAATCCCCGATGGTTGCCAGCGGCTTGTTCGCAAAATTACGGGCTAATCCAGTTATTTTACTGTAAAATTGATTGTCTAAAGTAGCATTATTGTCATAGCCAAAAGTGGATTTAAATGTCAATCCTTTTACCCCCAGAAGTTGAGACAAGGCGAAATTGCCACTCAAATTGAGGTTATTAGCATACCGTTGGCGATATTCTGCCTCCGCAAT
The DNA here is from genome assembly GCA_031381715.1 of Saprospiraceae bacterium. GTDB lineage: Bacteria > Bacteroidota > Bacteroidia > Chitinophagales > Saprospiraceae > JAAFJT01. Next base: position 972 of record JANMYC010000335.1, on the reverse strand, counting down.
AACGAGCGGATTAACCAATTGCTGACTGCGTAAAAAGAGGTCTTCATCAAAAAACTCTTCATCCGTTTGTCCTGTCTTTAAAAAAGGTGTATAGGTAATACTATGACGCAAACGGCTTGTTGTGCGCGTACCAGAGTTGGTTGTGCCTATGCCTTGTATATTTTGATTGAGGTATCGTGCATTGACACCAAACTGGAATTTATCACTGGCTTTATGATTCAATTTTAAATTAACCAAATTCCTCACAAAACCAGAGCCGATTTGAATACCTTCCTCTTGGTTGCGGGTCAAACTGACATTATAATTGGTTTTATCCGTCCCGCCTGAAATGGCTAAATTATGGTTTTGATACCCTGCTTTGCGACCAAAAACTTTGTCTTGCCAATTGATGGCTTCTTTGTTTTTATAGACATTTAAGGTATCAAAAGTAGAACCATAAGACCTAAGTTGGGCTGAGTCACTCACGCCGATTAATCTCGATCGCTCCCATTGCCAAACGGTGTATTCGTAAGGGTCAAGCACATCCATCGTTTTGGCGATTTGGCGATAGCCATAAGAGCCATTATAAGTAACGGTTGTACGTCCTACTTTACCCGATTTGGTGGTGATGATGACAACACCATTCGCCCCACGGGCACCATAAATAGCCGTAGTAGATGCGTCTTTTAACACGTCAATCGAAGCAATGTCTTGTGGTGAAACAACGCTTAACGCATTTTCAACTTGAATACCATCTACAATATATATAGGCGCATTATCTTGCGTAATTGACCCGCCACCACGGACACGTATGATAACATCGGCACCCGGTGACCCCTCAGTACTTGTCACCTGTACACCTGCCAGACGACCTGCTAAGGCTTCTGCAGCACTCGATAAGGGAATATCTTTCAATTGTTTGGAATTGACTGAAGATACCGAACCAAGCACATCCCGTTTATTAACGTCACCATAACCCACAGCAACTACCTC
>JANMYC010001041.1:0-1505 GCA_031381715.1 Saprospiraceae bacterium | reverse complement strand
CTACATTCAGATATACTTTGCAAGAGAAAGCTATTACAGTGGAAAAAATTGAAGGCGATACTTTTGTAAAATTAGAATTACTACCTCCTTATTTGACAAGAAAAGCTTTTAGATTGCTAAAATTGGCAAACAATAGTTGGCGTGAAAATGAAAGAAGAATTGAAAATAGATTGACAGCAATACCTCATTTTTATAATTTATTTGATAACCTTTTAGACTTTCATCAGAGTGAAAGTATAGGAGAGAGAATAGAATTAGCACTCAAAAACCTTGCATTGTATTGCGAAATCTATCAAAAAGATTGTTTTAAAAGGGGAAATTCTCCTTTTTATTCAAGGCTTTATGTGTCAGCATTAGTGGATTCTATGGTTGAGAGAGGTATAGCTATTTCAATTGATGAAAAATTGCGATTGGAAGATGCGAAGAATGCCTTAATTTGTTTGTCAAAATTCAATACGATTCATGATGCATTGGCATTATCACATATCAAATGGGGGAGGAAATTATTCGCATTTTCACATGAAGTTTTATCTTTAAATACGGCTATTCCAGCTAATTCTCCATTTGAAATAAGATTGTTTAGACATTATCCTAATGAAATCGTATTCTTTTTAGTTGATAGAAAACCATTTTTAGATAGTGCTATAAAGGAGCTATTTAAGGTTTTTGATATAGGAGGTTAAAACACAACTAAATACCCCCCTCAGTATTTTCATTAAAAAACAACTATTAAAACCAATTTTAAATGAAAAACACGCTAATTACAATTCTATTCCTCTTAATTTTCTTTTCTATTTCCGCCCAAACATGGATTGATTCCATAGAAACCTACGGCAGAGAAGTCTGTATGCCCGCCGAGAAATACAAATGGGATTGGGGGCAAGGCACGTTTTTAAATTCTTTGGTTCATTTATACAATGAAAAAACGGGTGTTGAAAAGGACAAATATTTGGCTTACATCAAAACGGCAATGGATGCTTCTTACACTGTTGCGAATGGCAAACACCCCAACGCTGTCGCTTCGGGTCACGGCATGGCGTTTCTTGCAAGGGTGACACACGAGGAAAAGTACCGCAAGAAAGCCTTAGAAATCTATGCAGATTATCTAAAAACGCCGCGTGCTGCTAATGGCGGCGTGTCGCACCGCACCGAAACCGTGGAGTTTTGGGACGATACGGTTTATATGTTGAGTATGTTTTTATTGGAAATGTATCGTTTGACGGGCGATGAAAAATATATCGCTGATTTTGCCGCGCAAACCAAAGCGCACAGCGATAAATTGGTGGATAAAAAAACAGGGCTTTGGGTACACGGTTGGGATGCCGACAATGAAAATTATGACGATAAATGCAGCGTCGTCGGTTGGGCCGATAAAGTCACTCGCCGTAGTAGTGAAATTTGGGGACGCGCTAACGGTTGGATAACAATGGCTTTGGCGGATGCTTTGAACACCATTCCAAGAACGTCAAAACATTGGAAACCGCTTGAAAAAGAGTTTAAAAAAG